>NZ_JACJOT010000009.1:300000-489265 GCF_014695715.1 Microcoleus sp. FACHB-68 | reverse complement strand
CTTTCAAACTATTATTTTTTCTAGGTTCAGGGCGCTTCGAGGCGTCTCGCTTTCGCGTCGCTTCCTCTTGAGCGCTTTACTAATCTATCAACTCAACTGAGCTCTGTCAACCCCTAGAGCAAAAAATATTTGAACGGGGTGGCAACCACTCTCAAACCCCACGCCGGTAACGCTTTGAGGGGGTGCATTGAACCAGACAAACTCTCTACCCTACAAAATGCCAGGGGTAGCCTGTACTTAGAAGCTATAGGCGAGGTGCAACCGGCAATCAAGTTGCACCCTGTTGATGACGAGTAGTTGGTTCAGCAGTCAAGGTACAACTAATGTCTTCTATGAAATAAAGGTCAACTTGTTCGCACTCATGGCTTTCAACCGGCCATAAGTTATGCAGACGTAGGGGCAAGAGACTCTGTTTTGTCTAACCTATTCGGTTTGTTGTCGCCGTTTCCCAATGTTGCGCCTATGGCTACAGTGTGGCAAAGATGAGAAATTTTAGGGCTTCCGGGGCATTTGAAGAGCGGTGACTCTGGGTTGGTCATGGATTGACCCTAAGTGCTGTCAATGGAGATGAAGGGGAAGTTGTGTGAGATATCTTCTGCAGCATTACAGGCTTGCTGGTTGGCGATAAAGACTACCGTGGTTGTTTCCTGCGGCAAGCTTTAGAACGCTATGGCAATAATTTGCTCTTTAGGGGGACGCTTAAAGACCCAGCAATACGGCCTCAAATCTTGGGCGTGGCTGCTCCAGATTAGACAACAATTGATTGCAGCCGTTAACCGGCAACTAGAGGAACAGTTAAATATTGAGCAGGGTTGAGCCAGAAATATCCCCTTTCTGTCGCCTTGGGGAAATAAGGGCGGACTTGCCTCATTTTAACCTGAGTTCGGGTTAAGCAGTTTGGGGCAAAGCAAAGTCCAGAGTCAGAGACGACTTGTTGGGCTGATGGCAATAAGCAATCAACCCAACAAGCCGATTCACCATGAAGTTAACCGGGCGGCGTTGTCTGGAGTGTTCAATCTGAGAAATGTTCTTCAGTTGGTCAATAATGGTTTCGATAATACAACGCTTACGGGACAACAATTTATCACTCAAACGCTATCAATCAGTTTTTCACGCGGGCGTTTGGGCTTGGCAAACAATTGGAGAGCGTCAGCTTCAAATAACTGTTGTGCCAGAGCTTTACAGACATAAAAAAGAGCGGCAAAGACCTTGCCAAACAGATGTTTGATCCGCTTTCCGACGGGGCGACGGTCATCGGTGTTGCCTGGAGTCGAGGTGACAGTGAGCAGTTGTGCATCCTCATTGACCGCCAGATGCGGCTTAAACCCATAGAACCAATCAAGCGAGGTTTTGCCTGGTGCTGCCAGATGAGTAAACACACGGTGACCAGTAATGCGACGATTGTGACAAACCTTGAGCTTAGTGGCATTGATGAAACTGATTCCCCTGCAATCACCAGTACAGGCAGACTTGCTTGAGGTAGTAATCCTTGAAATCGCGGTAGCGCTGCGGGTGGAAGGCCACTAGAATCGTGATGATTTCACTGGGCCACAGACAACGAGCGCCTTGGCGTTTTTGTCCCTCCTTATCTTGCAAGGATTTTTGCCTCTGGGGTTCAAAGTGGCAGCACTAATCGTCGATGTCAGAGAAAAGTTCTTCTAAACTAGGCAAGGCCGGCGCAGGCTGAATCATCTTTAACATATTTCAGCTTACACAACTCCTCCTGTTCTTATCCCGAACTCAGGTTATTTTAGCAAACGAAAAAAAGGGTTTCATGCCAGTCTGACACAGAAGTGTTAGGGAGCAATCCCCCATTCGTAAAACCAGTGATGTTATTTTCTCAGTGCTATGGGGCTGATGACAAAAAGCGTTGCAGTTTTTAATTCTTGTTTTACTTAGGAGGTTCAACTAAAGCTAAGCCTGCCTTGTTGAGGATGACAACGCTCGTTAAATTCATTGGGCGTGCAGGCGGCAAACCTCGTTCACGCCCAATTAGTTTGATTATGATTGTGAATCAGAACCACAGATAAGAGTGGGGTATGTGGGTTGCAAAAACTTACAAATCTCTTTAAGCAAAAACAAAACTTTCGCTAACCAGAGTAGTCGCTTGAATTCCATTCAGTTTAGCTAAATCTTGACCTTGAGCAGAAATAACGGCATCAGTGCCACTTTGAGCGATTGAAAGTGCGCCAAAACTGGTAACTTCCGTAACACCGGCAATCTCAATGACATCAATACCGGCCTGGAAATCAAGGATGGTATCTACACCCCCATCCTCTGTCAGCACAAACCGATCTGCACCCTCACCCCCACTCAAGAGATCATCGTCCATATCGCCGTAGAGAACGTCATCACCATTACCGCCGGTTAGGGTGTCGGCATCCTTACCACCCCGAAGTGTGTCGTTGCCATCACCTCCATCTAAAAAGTCGTGATCTTCATTACCGGCCAGAAAATCATTGCCGGCATTGCCAACAATGTCATCCTCACCCAGCAAACCCAGAACGACATCGTCCCCTTCCCCACACACCAAGTCCTGATTGACGACAGCTTGATACATGGTTTGGTAAATATGAGTCTGATCCACTAAACCGGGGATGCCAGGGATATCGTAACCGTAAGCGTTGTATCCCTCACCCACAAAGCTGTCGAGCACTTCCGAACCCTCACCCTGATAGTAAACCGGCACAGGACGGTTCGTGTGGCTTCCCCAGCCATATTTAACATTTGGGTCAGATCCCCAAAAATGCCCAGACTCTGCCGGCGTATCTAAATCGGTCAGCGTCTCGGCACCTTGTTCGCGTAAAAGTTGCGGAAAGTTCTCATTCAAGGTTAGGTAATGATCGTGATCAGCTGTGACGATCAACAGGTTTTCTTCAAAGCCACCATTCTCATTAATCCAGTTAATAGTTGACTCAACCGCTTTATCGAAGTCCCTCATGGTTCCCAGCAGGTTGTCTATGTTATCGTCATGGGCAGACCAATCGATATCACCCCCTTCTACCATTAACCAAAAACCTTCTTGATCTTTCCCTAGAAACTCTAGAGAAGCCTCAGTCATGTCCGCCAAGGTGGGATTTTCATTAACTTCCCTAGCAATAAATTGCTCATCCGTTTCCCCCGGTTGCAAAGGGCGGGTTGTGTCGGGTTCTTGTCCCTCGGTACTAAACACCGAGAAGTTATCTAAACCTGTGGTACTGTAATCTCCATTTGCCGAACTGACGGGGATATTGCCATTTTCACCGCGAGCGCCATACAATCCCAGCAAGCGTGCGCCATCTTCTGGGTTTAAGGATGCGGCAGCTTCAGCTAGCGTTTGGGCGGCATTCGGCCCACGTTCTAGGAAATTGTAATTGTATACGTTGCTTTGGGGATTTTTGCTGAGTTCACTTTAGGGTAAGTAGATACTCCTTTTCAATTCCTTGAATAAAAGTCGGCAACCATAGGCAGCCGTCTGGCAGATAATTAACGAGCCGAAGCCTTTAACGGAATTGTCTTCAGTGCCGGCAAAACGCGATCGCCTTTCGTCGTAGAAACTGCCGAGTTTTTCCACAGCGGAGGATTTTAAGCGATTCCGCGCCGGCGCAATTCCAGTAATCACCCAGAGGTAAAGTGCCGATCTGCACATTTTAGAACCGGCACCCGTAATAAAAGCTTCCCGGTCGCCGCTGCTCTCCTCAACTTTTGCCATTCCCAGCCGGCGCTTAAATCCTCCCAGTGAATCGAAGCGCGATATCGGGTAAATCTGGCTAAGGATTAAAGCTTGAGTTCTCAGGCCAAAGCCGAAACCTCTAAACACTTGGGTGTAGGGGGTAAATTCGGGCAGGTTAAGCAATTCCCTAATCTCAAACTCTAGTTCGCGCTCCCACTGGTGAATATCGCACAGCCAACCGGCAAGCCGTCGGCTAAAGCCAGAGATTTGCACACCATATATAGGAGCGATGGATTTTTCGTGAAGCCGGCTATAAGTAAATGATCGCTTGGTTGTCTTTCTTTCTCTGCCGGCAACCCAAGCCCAAAGCGGTGATAACCCATCGGCTGCCGGCTTTGATTCTTTCAGCGCGGCTTCAGGAAATTCTCGCGCAAGCTGCTGGCGAAGTCTATTAATAATTGGCGATTGGATGCGAGCGAGTGACTTTAGCTGCAAGTAGCATTCTCTCAGCTTCACCGCAGCGCCAGGGCTAAACGAGATAAAAAACTCGTCTTCTCCCCAGTGGCTTAGGGCATAGGCAGCTAGTGCCAAAGCGTCAGCCTGATCGCTTTTGTCAGGCAGCTTATTCTGTTTGCGGTAGTGACGAACCTCACTGTGCCCGACCCATAGCACCGGAATGTCGTGTTTCCCGCAAATGTGAGCAAAAATCCATGAGTAATGAACGCCCGTCGGCTCCATAATTACCGCGTCTGGTTCAAGCGCAAGTAAGCCGGCTATCCCGCGACTATTCGCATAAAACTTAAGCGGATCATCCTTAATCGGGCGTTTGTTTTCTTTAAAATGCGTCTTTAAATTGCGGGGAACTTCGACAAGCGGCCACGCGACAACTGAGTCTTTACAAACGTCCAGACCTAATATAAGCATTATTTTTTTACGGGAGATAAAACGATTAACTAGGACAAAATAGGGTCACGAATCTCCCAAGCTCCGAAGAACAATTCACTTTTAAACCCTTTCCTAGCGGTGTTAATCGGTGTCGGTGCTGTCATGAACTCAGGAAACCTTGTCAGGTCAATTCTTCGTAAAACTGCATACCCACACCGGCAAACACCCACGCCCGAAAGCGTGCCGATTTGGTCGCGAACCGCACCGGGATACACCCTAGGAAGGTTAGGGTGTATTTCGTTCCCTGTCGCGTGATGGGAACTCGTCAGCCGGCCTTAACTTTCTGGTGATACCTCCTCCATAAATTCTTTAAGTTCAGATTCAGACATTGATTCAATATGGGTTTTTGCCGCTTTTCTGTAATAAGCTCTTAACTCTTTTTCTGATTGGGTGCCTCTCAAGGCTAGTTGCTCACAGGCTAGGGCAAAGGCAACGATGTTGATCCCAAATACGAGTGCTATCTCTTCCAGTGGGGGCAATCTTGGGTCAGAATCTCCCTTGTGAATTTCAACAATCGGCACAATCCCGCGCCGATTAAATTCATCCTTTAAACCCTTGAGCGCTTCAACGAGGTTAGCTGCTTTTTCTTCTGGGATATTGAAGATTGCAACGCCTTCACCGGGGTCTAGGGTTTCGAGTTGGTGCAAAACAATAGCCTTTGCAAGTTCAAGTTCGGTCATGCCGGCACACTCTCCTGTGTTTATATCTCTGGTGTGTTCTTCTCCAGAAATTCCTTTAACTCAGCCGGCGACATTGACCGGATAGTTTTATACCCTAGCCTTGTGTAAAGCTGCCTTAGATCTTTTGCCGATTTGTTACTTCTCTGCGCCAGCCCGTCGCAGGCTATAGAGAAAGCGGCAGTTAGGACGCCAAAAGCAAGGGTTACTGTTTCAGGTAATGCCAGTTGCACTGACTGCGGATCTGGCTTAATTGCAATCACCGGCACAATATCGCGCCGTTTGAATTCATCCTGTAAATCGCGGCAAGCGTGGGCAATGAGTAGAACTTTTTCCCCTGGCGTAGTAATGACGGCAACCCCATCAAAAAACTCGTTGTGTTGCAGTTGCCGCAAGATGTTTGTTTTTGCGAATTCAAGTTCGGTCATGCCGGCACCTCGATAGATTGATCAAAAAAGCCATAAGGCGCAACGTCAACCGACTCGTCCGGTAAACAACTAGGGCACCATCCAAGTGTTGGGCAGTCGTCAGCGGATGTGCAGCCGCAGCCGTGTTCTTTACCGGCACATAAATGAGTGCCGGCACAAGTAAGGCAAAGCGTGTCTACACCGGGTAGACAGTAGACAGGATCTAATTCGTTATTTGTGTGAGTCATTAGTGCGCCACCCACGCCACCGGCCTAAAATCCTTCAGAAACTTTCGGCTGTTGAATCCCTTATGTTCGGAGTCTGATTCGCAGTGTTCGGAGTCTGGTTCGCAGTGTTCGGGGTCTGGTTCTTGGCGATTGTTTTGGCGTTCCCGTCGTGGGTCGCCACCGGCTTTGTCGCCATCCTTATCATCTGCCGGCTCTTCATCTTCCGCCGGCGGCGCTGGTAGATACCCCGGCGATGGGAGGAAAGCAGCCTCACCCAGTCGGGTTAACCCATAAATTAGCTCCTTACACGCGCTCTCGAACGAGTGCCAATCCCACAATATTATCCAGTGGCGACCGAGTTCACTGCAGGCGATTGACAAATATTTCCCGTGCTGCCGGCTCTGCCCTTCACCGAATCGCCACCGACCCCACGTGAGGGAATTGGTAATCTGGCAACTCCAGAAGGGTGCCGGCATTGCCACGTCGTCAAGATATTCTTCCGGTGTGACTTTTATGTGAGTTAGGGCTGCCGGCTTTGGCGGTCTGGCACCGGGCGGCCAATCTGCCGGGTTTTCCACACCTTCACAGGCAAGCATGAATTCCATGAGTTGTTTTCTGCCGGTGCACCCCCAGTGGTGAGCGTACTTCACACCGTCCGCTTTGCAGATGTCGCGCAGTTGCTCAAGGGTCAGATTGTTATAGTGTTGCCATGTAGTTGCAGGAATTGCAGCTTTGCTCGAACCAGCTGCGGCAGCCGCACAGCTTCCTTCCCCTGGCGTCACCGGCGCGGATTGCTCAACTGCTTGCTGTGCCTTGGCTTCAGCTTTATCGCAGTTGACCATGTGAGCGATTAGATCAACTTTTTTCCCGCAGCGTGAGTAGTTCGCGTACTTTGCATTCCCTTTGCAAATTGCCGTCAGTTCGGCAACCTTCATATTCTCGTAGTCGGTCTGGTTCATCGTGCACTCCCTGGAAGTAGGACGTTTTACTTAGAAAGTCCGGATAGTCCGGTAATCGGTAGCAGATGTTACTGTCTGGCTCGTTGGCTTCGAGTTTTCCGTCCTCCCCTATTGCAAGATTCGACATTCAATATGCTAAATTATGAAAGATTAGATGTCGGATATCAAGCATTGGACATCTAATCCGCAGATTGGATGTACAATCATGACAGGTGAGTTCAATGGAAAGTAATGCCAAAGGCGAGGCACGAGGAACACGGACAGATAAAGGATCAGAGGATCTTCGCCCGTCTAACCCCGGACGGCAAGAAGGGATTGGAAGAGATAGCAGCCAGCATGAATATCTCAGTGGCGGATCTGCTGGAGAGATTGGGCAGAGGCAAGATACCCATTACGTCGCAACTCTCACTGGGGGAGTCATTGGGCAACTGATTCTTGATGCAGAGGATCGGCTTAAGGTTGCTCGTGAGTGTATCGAGTGGTATGTCCGGGAGGAAGAGAAAGAGCTGAGCCGGTTAGATAATTTGCGGAAGCTGAACACTTTAGCTGAGCAAATGAAACATCAACAGCCATCTGAATAAATTGCTCACCGAGCTGGTTCGACTAGCTCGGATTTTTTGTGCCATCTATGAACACACTCACCGCGATTAATTGGGAAGCGCTTCAATTAGAAGACAGTCCCATCCCTCACATTGACGAACTCGTTCAATTTGTTCGCCGGCTCGATTATGAGCCGAACGGCCCGGACATATTTGATTATTTAGACGATCGCTTAAAGAGCGATGGATTAGCCTTTGTTCGCCAGGGGATAGCCTTGGCGAGAATGTGCCGATTTAATTTGTTCCAGCACCGCAGATTTAGATCATTTAAGGAGTATTGCCAGAAGTCACTGAATAAATCCGTCAGTTATTGCAACCGGCTTATGGAAGCGGCGGCCCTAGTTTTGCGACTGATAAATTTAGGGTTTAGCCGGCTGCCGGCAAATGAAAGTCAGTGCCGACCGCTGACAAAAATTGCAGAAGACTGGGAGCTGCGCGAAAAATGGCAACTAATTTTAGATATCAGCGACACCCCCTCCCATAAAGGAATTGTCACCGCGTCGCTGGTGGCTGACATCATGGAAGTGAACACCGGCAAGCAATCGGTGAGACTTTCCCCAGAGGTTTACAAAAAACTGCAGCGCATCAGTGCCGGCTGTGGAAAATCCATAGACGAACTGATCGACGCAGCCCTCGATGCTTACTCACCAGATGAAGAGGAAGAGCCGGCAGCCGGTGAGGAAGATGTGACAGTTACAGCTGTAGAAATTGTGACAGTTGCCCCAGTGCCGGCAGCCGAAAAAATGCGGATCTGGCTCGCGGATCTGGCGGATCTGATTTCGGATCATTGCGATCCGATTAGGGGAGAGCCGGCAGCCGACAGCAGTTGAGCCGGCACTCTTGCCCCGTGCATTAAGGAGATTATCCCGCATGAAAATCAAAACCGTTGGGTATGGTCGGGTTGTCAACATCGGCAACTATGAATCAATCCGCTACTACCTAGAAGCGACGGTAGATGAAGGGGAAAACTGGTATTTCAACGGACTGCAAGTGCTAATGGAGGAAATCAACTCCCTAGAAGGCAAGCGCAAACATTTTGTGCAAACCGAGGAAGAGGTCGCGCAGTTAGAACACCAGAAGAACCGACTAAGCCGGCAGATTGAAGAAAAGAAAAATCAGCTAGAGGAACTGCGCCGGCGCTGGGGACTTACAACGGAATTTCTCAAGAAAGAAGGCATTGACCCCAACTCACCTGATCTTGAATTTCTCCCCCCAGAAGCAGATCCGAATACAGATCCAGAATCCGATCCGACTCTCCCTCCGATTCCCTTCTAAAATTCCCGCCCCATTCAAAGCTGATCGGAGTGGGGCTACGCATAGGATCAGCACTCTGTTTCCTATCGTCTGGGGTGATTCATGCCCGTGTCACCCCTTTTTTGGAAACATCGGAAACCTACTGAAACATCGGAAACAACTATGAGCACACACGATAGCTGGGTATTTTTAAAAACTGGCTCAACTTTTGATGAACTCGCTCCCATTTTCAAGCAGGGAATGCCAATGCGCGACCCCTTCCCGATGTCGGTTTCTGAGGGTGACGACGGCGAGCCGATAGCGCTATGGATGGTAGATAATGATCGCCTTTCACCGATCCAAGAACTAAACTTGGTTCACTCGTTAGCTAAAAAATGGCAGATAACCCCAGAGCAAGCACGCGTAAACGTTGAGCAATACGGCGGATTTTCAATTGCTCATAGCAGAGTCGAGCGCTTGGTCGGTGGCGCTGAGTGCTACCAGCGCACCAAAGAACTTTTAGACTTTATGGAAAGGGTTCCCAAAAACAATACAGCTTTGGCGGCTGACGCATGGGCGGAATTTATCACGGATCAGTTTCGCCGCTGGGTTTATGGGAATGAAGTGCCGGCACCCTTACCGCAAGATTTTAAAGACTACGATCCGCGCATCCAGAGCGCAGAACTAGAGGCAGCACTAAAAGTACGGTGGCGCATGGAGAACACGTCCACTCTTGACTTCATAATGGGCGCTTCCATCATTGACTCACTTAATGAATTAGATCCAAGTAATACATGGGAGTTTGACCGATGAGGAAGAAAGTGCCGGCAGAGTCACAGTCGGCATTGTTCGATCTGACTCCTTATATAGTGGAGCGGACAGGTGAGTACATCCCCGACTCATCCTGGGAAAAATTTGATTCGCTAACACCCCATGAAACTGCTGTTAGCGAATCAATTGATCCAACAGACGATCTTGTTAGCGAATCAATTGCTGTTAGCGAATCAAATAATGGGTGCATTTCCACTTATGCACCGGGCGGCACTGCCCGAACTAAATCAGAATATTATCGCTACAGCTGGAGAGAAAACAGCCGGCTCCATCATTTGCACGTTCCGGGCGGCAACACCGGCAATGCGATCGCACAACAGCGAGCGCAGAAAATCAAGGACGCGATCGCATCTGGAATGCCGGCGCAAGAAATCATTTCTAAATTGTTAAAAGCCTGAGCATCCCTGATAGGGATTCAATCTTTTCGGGTGGGGGGACTAGCTACCGATTAAATAGCGACACCCCCCGCTAAAAATAATATCACACCTATAAAACAGCAAGCGCGTTTGTAATCTGCTCATCGCTCACCTCGATATATTTGAGTAAGCTTTTTGCATCTGTATGGCCGGTAATGCTTTTAATTACTGGGAGCGCTACACCGGCACGCGAAAGTGTCGTGATAAAAGTTCGTCTAGTAGAGTGCGTTGAATACCCGTCACCAATGCCGGCTCGCTCAATCGCCAATCGTAGAAAATCATCCGCGCTTTGGAAGCTGATATGCGTTGCCGGCTTTAAGGCATTTTGAAAAAGCCACCCTTCCAGCGGCGGCGCATAAGCTTTAAGTTCTTGCGCCAATTGATCACAGATTTTTAATTGGCGCGTCCGCCGCTCACCATTGGGTGAGGCTTTTCGAGTTGCCGCCCGAAAGGTGATGTGCGAAGCTGGGGTGCGCTTAGCTGGATCTGCATAAAGATCTGAAACATGGAGCTGCGTGATTGCCCCCCAGCGTTCACCAGAATATCTGGCAATCTGCAAAAACAAGCGATGCTTGGGATTTTTTATCTGTCTCAGTAGTTTTACATAGTCGTTATCACTGAAAAGTTTAGACTGTCCACTGCGATTATTTTTAGGCATTTGTTACACCTACATCTTTAACAGAATACAAGGTTAAATTGGTAGAAAAAATCAACTCACTAACTTTAATATAACTCGGAACCGTTACCACGTAGACGGTTGAGCTATTTTGGCTTGCTACATCTTTTATCTAAAATATGTATTTAAACGCTCGCTCGGAACGTTTTAAATATAAATAGATTTCTAAATAAATTTTACGTTAATGGCTGAAATAGTTCCCAAAAACGTTAACCGCTCTCACAAAATATTGCCAGGTCAAGAAGGCTTAATTGAACTTTACAAACCTAAAGTTATTAACGGCGTTCCCCTCAGTGGGTATCTGGCAGACTTTCAGGTAACAGCCGTAATCCGCAGCGTAGCAGAAATGATTCCACCCATTCCTGATGCGATGGCCGGTGAGCAGGAAATTGAGAATGAGCAGTACGCTTTAGCTAAATCTCACCCAGGCAAGCAATTAGGAATTTACGTCAGCACGGCTGACGACCCAACACCGGATAGGAAATTTGGGGTGTTGCTGTGGAACCGTAACCCACACTTTGAAACTTCTTTAATTGAGCGCTTCACCGGCGGCATTAATCTGCTAATCGCCGAAGGCACGACCATCTACGGCAAGATGGAAAATCATAACAGTGGGCTGCTGGGAGCCGGCGATTCTATCTCAATTTGGATTGCTGCCTATGAGGAAGGCTCGGTAAGCGCGGTTGATATTGGCAACCTGCGGCAAGTTATTTACACACTCAATTTAGAAAACGCCAATCAGGAATATAACTTCACAATTCCCGACGGATGCCAAGGATATATTTTCAAGTGCCGGGGCGATGAGGAAGCGGGAGACGTACTGGCGAATATTAAATATTCGTGGCAACCGGGCAAGGTCACAAGCGCGGATGGGTACGATTTTCTGCCGGCAACAAGCGAAGAATCAGAACCCTACCTCCCGCCAATGTTCAATAAAACTCTTTACTTTGCCAGCTACGCGGCAAACACAGTGATCGTTATTAAGTTGATGCTGCCATGAGTGCAGCCCAAATATTGAACGGCACAGTGCAAACGCTTCGCAGCAGTTTGCAATCAGTTGGTAGAAAAATTTCCCAGCCTGGTAGGGGTGTAATTTCTACCATTGAAGAGTTTAAAAGGGGAAAGGCTGCCGGCAAACCAAGCGCAGCTTCGCCAATTGGCAAACCATCCGCAGCCGAGCCGATGGCTAGTGGATGGCCGTATACCTCCGGGCCAAGGCACACGCTCGAAGATGCAACCAAGAGCGCGAGAAATTCAGCAAAGAGGGGATGGCAGGAGCGTTACCTGCAAGAGCGCAGCCGAACTTATCAAGAATACGCGAACGCAGTTGAACGCGCCGCAGCCGAACGCAGACTTAAGGAGGGATTGAGCTGGCAGCCCTGGAAAGATCCGCGCAGGCCGTTAAGTAAACCTTTGCCACCACCCCCAGGGCGAGGGCAAATTATTAAAAAGCCAATTCAAGGGGTAATTGGAGGAAAAGCAGCGTCTAAAATCGTGGGGAAAGTTGGCTTAGGTGCGCTCGGCATCGCTGGCGGAATTCTAGGAGCTTATGAATTTGCAAATGATATTAAGGAAGCGGCTGAATTTACCGATAAAGTCCTAGAGAATTTATTGGGGTTAACCGCCCCAGACCTAGGTAAAGGATTAAGCCCAAAAAATCCGGTTAATCAGGAAGAGTTAAAACTGCCAGAATTGCCACCCTTGCAGGAACCCGGAATTCCGCCGGCAGATGCACCGCCTCATCCACCACCTTTCAACCCACCTATCCCTTCCCCGACAGTTTTAGGGGGTGAGTGGTATTTAATCGAAATCACTGCCTCTCGCTACACGTGGAAACAATTTTGGGTGATTGTTACCTATTCTTTAGCTAATGACCAATATGAGCATAGATATCTATCAGTCGCAATAGTTGATCAACCTAGTCCTATTTCTACAAAAATGTGGGTAAAAGCCCCACTAAATTTGGACAGAGTAAGACGCACAATAGTTGATACCTGGATAGAGCGATTAAGCGTCGGATGGTATGTCACTAGAACTGTTGAAGACTTTTTCATCCATGCTAGTGGAATCGCTCAAGTCGGCCCAAATAATAGCCGAATAAATCCCCAAACTCAACCCTATGGCCGAGTAGGGGTAGGTTATTCAGGGGTTACGACTTATCGCACGGAAAAACTTCAAGAAACTTACGGTGTCCCCGCCCAAGTACGCGATATGTTCCCAGGGCAAGTTGTTCGCATACAAGGGCACACAGAAAAGCCTGTTCTAACAGAACTGGGTGCAACAAATGTTTCTATAAATTCAATTAGTCCATTGCCACCCATTGCAGATCCAGTAAAAAATCCAGAGCCAATCATAGAACGACCAAGAAGGGAGGATGAAAAAAAGGTGACTGATTGCCCAGACATTAAACCTTTGCTAATTCGGCAGCAAGCGCAAATAAACAACATCCTAACTCAAAATCAATTAGTAATTGACGCAAAGTTAGCGCAGCAAACAACAAGCCTGAATAATATTGTCAATCAAGGAAACCTTTCTGTTAACCAAAATTTAGGCGCAGTTCAGGCGAATATTCAATCGTCCGTAGCAACATCTCAAAACACAATAACTTCCAAGCTTGATGATGTTGCAATTGGACTTCACACGAAACTTGATGATATTTATGCAGGTCTTCAAACAAAGCTAGGCGATATGGGGGGAAGTATTCAGGCTAACTTTGACGAGGTTTTCAGGCGACTAGGGCCGCAAATACAAGGAGGGCTGTCTGGTATAAATCAAACGATTAAAACATCGGTTGAAACACTGAGCAGTAATTTTGACAAGTTTTCTGAACTTTTCAAGAAGACAATTAAGTGGCTGCAAATTGACCGCGTTTTAAATGTTTTGATTCTTGCCGCGACAGTTCATAACGCCTATATGCTCAGCAGCAATTTAGGACAAACGCTAATTGGCGCGTTAAACAATATTCTTACGGCTGGCGGCAATGCGTTCGGGCTAAGGGATGTTGAAGATCAGCCAATAGATGTTGGCCCGATTATTGGCGGTGCTTTTGAGGGAATGATTAAAGCAATTATCGGATCAGAAAACCTTGAAGGCATCAAAGCTGAATGGAAGAAAAATAACCGGATATTGCAAACCGGCAGAAATATTCTGTTTGCCGTGCAATCGATTAACAACAGCGTCATCGGTGCTGTTGAAATGGTCGGAAGCAACGTAGCGAAGATAGGAAACGCCCTTAAAAAATGGGGCGCGGTTTCAGAGCGTGCTTTTGGTTGGATGAATCCCACACCGAATTTTCAGAATAAATTGTTCACGACTTTAGAAAGCTTAGAGGAGGCAGGCGGGACAATTGAAATGGTCGGAGCTGAAGTTGTTTCCTCACAGGAAGAAATTAATCAATTTAGTTCTGTGGTTGAAGAATTTAACAAAGCGATTGCACAGGAACCCGGTTCTAAGCAAGGTAAAGAATCCCCAGAAGCACAGGAAATTAAGGCAAAAGAAGACGCGGCAAAAGCTGCCAGCGCATCAAACGTTTAGGAGTTTTTAACTATGGCATTACCTGAAGGATTTAATGAATTTGAATTTTTGCAGGACGCTTTTCGTAAACTGGAAAACCGGAAGATGTTGCAATATTTCGCAGACTTAGGCCCGGAAGATACCGAGCCAGATGTCACAACCCCTCGCGGCACGTTGCGGTATGTTTGCACCCACAAAGACTCCGACACTGCAATCATGACGCTTATGAGAGCGTGGATATTTTTCTTTGGTCAAGCAACAGCCGGCACGTTTGCATCAGAGCAGACTCCGATTTATGGAATGCCCGTCACCGACTACGACGGCATCTGGACTTACACCCCTCAAGTCAAATTAATCTTTCGGGAAGATCCGGCAGATGTTGAGCAGGGCTTCGATCCGATTGTGGGTGAAATTGGGTTTCGGCTGGTTGGTGAAACTTCAGAAACCCTGACACTTGAAAAGGTGCGCGGTTTGGCGCGAGCCATCGAACGAGAATTTGAAGCAAACGGTGGCTACGTGTGGAAACGTGGCTGGGAAAAATTCACTTACTTTGATAAAGCGCAGGGCTATGACCTGCGAATTTTGGCAAACAATCAGACGACCGCCGAAGCGCTGGTTAATAAGGTGCTCGACGTGCAAGGTCATGTTGTGGACTGGACTAAGTTTTATATCAATAACAACAGTCGCCCCAGCACGGCATATCCAACGCTGCCGGCTCAGCGCAAAATTTTAGGCAAAACGGTTAGGCATCCCAGAAGGCGACCGCGAACGGATGTGCGATTTTTGTACGCGCACCTTTTTGTTCATGGATTGGCGAAACCGATGACCTTGGTTAATCGGATGCCAGGTGGTGAATCGTTGCTCGCTGGCTAAGCTTCACACGCTGGATCACTTAAGTTGTCCAGACTCTTGTATCACGCGAAATCGTTGCTAGGCTTAGGTTGTAGAAATCAAGGTCAATCCCTCTATGGCAAGATATTCTGATTTGAAACGCGGCCCTGAATTGGCGGCTGCCTATGCTAAATACCAGGCTTACCTTGCTCTGGATCGTCCCGCCAAAAAAGCAGCTTACAAAGGGTTAAATGTTAACCGACTTGTTGCGACTCGTATCGCTGCGGTGATCTTCCCATTTGGAACGACAGATTTAGGTATCCCAATGCTCGTTCCCACTGACAACCCTGCACCGGATGTTAGCACCACGACCGCTGAATCAAAAGAAGCAGACGCGGCTTTGATTACTCGGATGAAAACAATCCTAGGGACACGCAACGGTCAAACAACCGTTGCAAATACTGTTCGAGTGCTGGACGTTCCCAAATTTAAACCGGCTAAGCTTTTCTTAAAGCGCGTAACCGGCACGGCAAGTACCGAGCAAGTATCAAGATTTACCGGCATCCCGTACAAACGCAAACAAACGAACACTTTATCTTCGCCATTTGGCAAAAATGGCACCGAAACTTTTGAAGAAGTCGCAAAAGTTATCAAGGCTCACGCAGAAATTGCAACGCACGTGAGCGCCGGTGGTAGTTACCGAATTGTTCCTCAGCTAAGTTTGATTGCCTGATGAGTGATCCATTTATTCATCTTTCAATTCCAGAAATTCTTCTATTTGATGCGACGCGGGTAGAAGATGCTCCAGACCTGTGCCGGCTCAACCAAGCTGCGGTTGACTGGATAGCCGGCACCCTCGACACCGGCACGTACCAGGACATCTTGGAAGAAGTGGCAGAAGTGGAAAACCCAGAAGGGCTGATTCAAACGGTAGAACTCGCTTCCTTCGATATCGATTGGCTATAGTCTCATGTCTCAGCCAATATTCAATTTCGATAACAATTTAAATTGGGATCTGGTGTCGAGACAAACTAGGGCGGCAAGCGTATCAATTAGCGAGCCGAACTATAACTATATTGAGCCGGTCAACTTCCAAATTGACAGCAATATTTTAGCAATTGGGATCTTGCCCTATGAAGCGAAGGATCACTGGCAGCTAGGGGGTCGGTTAAGCGTTCGATTGCTTGCCACTCCCTCATTTACCTCTGACTTTGCCTCACTAATGGAAATTTATAATAAGCCATTCTTAAGATTAAGAATGATGAATATTATTGAATTTCCAAAGTATGAGCCGGTTCCTTACGCTTGCCAGTTGACATTCCCTTTTTGGTTAAAGTCTGTCTACTTGGAGATTTGGAAATACTCAGGGATTCAATCAACAACCGTTGAAAGTTCCCTCGCAAGAATTGAGCTAAAGCTTGACCAAATGTGACACAACAATTAATTCGATTAAATATGAGTGGTTTCCCTTTGAATTCTGCGCCGGCTGCGCGTGCAACGAATTGGTCAGCGCCTTTAAGTGTTGCCGTAACCAGCACGGCTAAGGTACTAATTGCGGCTAACGCCAATCGTACTGGTTTAACAATTGTGAACAAGAACCCCAGTGAAATGTATATCCGGTGTGCGCCGTTTGCCTCGCTGCCGGTGACGACAACCGCGTTTGACCGTATCATTCCGCCCCATTACAGTTTTACTTTTGACTCCCACGAGGTTCCCACAACTGAAATTTCAGCCTTGGCGGTAGGCACAATTTCGGGCAACTGGACTGTTAGCGAATCAGCGCCCTAGGAAGATGACTATTAACGTTGCGCTCCTGGTTGGCTGTATAACGATTATCTCTTCTACATTGGGCGCAATTTGGGGCGCAGCCCAGTACAAGCATAATCTGGATGTAAGAATAGCTCAAAATAGCGAGGCCATTAAGCGATTAAGGGTAGATATTAAATTTGCCTACAAAAACTTAGAAACCTCTCAAAAAGCTTTGGAATTAGATATTTTTGATGTCCAGAATTTTCTAGTGAAAACCACTGTCTTTCAATTGAGGGGACGGGCTGAGCATTCCTCTAATTCTGGGGCCGACTTCCTAGAAGAGTAAAGCATTTAGTATGGGATATCAAGATTTAGCTGCCGGTGAATATGCGCGAGTAACGCAAGGGCTGTGGACGCCTACCATTTCAGCGACCGCGAACGCTGGGGCACACACCTACACATCAGAAAGGATGGGTTGGTATTACAAAATTGGTAGTTACGTTCACCTCCACTTCTGTTGCGCAATGGCGAAAGACCCCACGATTTCGGGCGATATTCTGCTAGTCGGCTTGCCTTTCACGCTTAAAAATGATCTGGGGTATATCGCAGGCGGTGCAATTTCTTCCTACAACGGCTTTAACCTGCCGACAAACTTTGAGCAATTGGGGTTGCAAGCAACCAGGAATAATAATTACCTGAATTTTACCTTTTCCGGTAGGGGCGGTATCTTGGTTGCAAATCACACGCACATCTCGACCGGCATAACGGTACGTGGCAATATCAGCTACCAAACAAATTGATATGGAACGAGAAAAAGTATTACTGAATGTGCCTTACAAGTCCCAATTAGACAATGTTGTCGATCCTTTCTCAGCTTGCAACGTGACAGCTATCGCGATGGGGCTAGAGTATTTAGGGGTCAAAGCGAAAAGCGCCAAGGTGCAGCTAGAGGATGAACTTTCGGCTCATTGTAAGGAAAAAGGACTTGACCGACAAAAACCTTATGATTTAGCCAAAGTCGTCACCAATTACGGGCGCAAAGATATCTTTAGTGAGTACGCAACCGAAAATCAAATTAGAGATTGGCTTGGCGCTGGGCTGCCGGCAGTTACACATGGCTGGTTCACCAATGCCGGCCACATTATCACGATTATCGGGTATGACGAGGAAGGCTTTATCGTGCATGACCCCTATGGTGAATACTTTGTGGACGGCTACCGCACAGACCTCAGCGGGGCAAGCCTCCATTACAGCTATGAATTAATTCACCGCACCTGCGTAGGATCTGATAAAAGCTTCTGGGTTCATTTCCTCAGCCGGTAGCCGCGTAAAACTTCTGGGGATTCTTCGTAAGTTGATTGCGTGACGAATTCGTAGTCTGCAGGAGGTTCTACACCGACAGGTAGCGGATCGCCACCGGCTGCTAAGGGATGACCACCGCCTAATAGGACATTGGGCTGGTAAATCCGCAGTTCTTGTTGCAGAATGTTGTCTAAACCGGGATACTCGTCATCGTATTTAGCGCGGCGATTCACATTCGCGGCGGCTGCGCCTGGGGTGGCATGGTCAATGGGAACAGAAGAGACTAAACCTGTTGATTTGCCCTGTTGGTTAGCAGTTCCCAGAATCGTTTGCAGCGGCTTTTCATAGATATCTACGGCAACGGCGTTGTTATAACTTTTAACGCCGGTGTAGAGAGTTGTGGCGGTGTTGGCTGAATCTGGGTAACTCCACTTAATGTACTCTGGATCGTTCCCTGGTTGCCAAGGCACAGGGCCACCACGCGCTGGATCGTAGCCGACCAAGTTCCCCACTGCACCTTCCGATTCTAGTGCGCCGCCGGTGGCTGTGTTTCCCGGATTAAATGCAGGGTTGAAGCTGAAGCGAGGGCGGACATAGCTGGCACCTGTTTCAGGATTGGAATTATCTAAGGCCGAGTTGCCGGTGCTGAATTTTCCATCACCGTCGGCAATGGTTGTGCCGTAGGTTGTAGATAAAGCGTAGTTTGTCAGGTTCTGAAAACTCAAGCCTGTCCCTTTGCCGGCGGTGTAGTAGTCACTCAGGGTGTTTCCGGTACTACCGGCTTGCATTTGCTTGGCGATCGCGGCGGCACGGGCCATCTCCCAACCCATCCCGTCGCCGATCATGATGATCGTATTCTTAGGCATATAACTATTCCCCAATGTTTTCATGCTAGGAGAAGCAATTAGGCTTCACCCTGTGGCCTTGATAACTATCTAGGGGCAAGGTTGAGACGTGGCTATCAAACAGGTATGAAAAGCTTAAAAATTCCCTATATTTCAATTAAGGAAATTTATTTAAAAATGTTGAAAAGTTAAAAGCTGAAAAAGTTATAATAGAAAGTTTAAATTCACATTAAAATCATTGAGTTTTTGTGAGATGAAGAGTTCGCTTAATGATGCAGAATAGTCATCAAAATTTCCTCTTCCTAAAGTCGGATTTTTTATAAAAAAATAGATAGTAGGCTGTTTATGCTCTTTTTAAAGTCGGATTTCTAGTAATTTTTTGCTAGAAAGCTTCTGCCGGCAACAAGTTGGGGCAGTTTGAAGAAGTTGCAAACTCCCGGAAAGGTTAGCTATCGTTGCCGGCAGTCAATCAAAGAGACGATGTCTCAGTATTTGAGCGTTTTTGCTGTATTTGCTGGATTTGCCGTTGGGTAGCTTCTACCCCTTCTTGATCGCCAACTTCTTGATAAATAGCTAATGCTTGCTGATAGTAGTCCAGCGCTTTTTGAGGCTGATCTTGATTGTTATAGACTGCACCAATATTTGCTAAAACAATTCCCTCACTGCGGCGAATACCCAAGTCTTTAAAAAGTGCTAGAGATTGCTGGTGAGATTGCAACGCCTTTTCATGCTGGCCTTGATTGTTGTAAATCACTCCCATATAATCCAGAATAATTGCTTCGCCTTGACGCTCGCCAACTTCTTTGGAAATATCTAAAGATTGCTGATAGTAGTTCAGCGCTTGATCAAATTGGCTGGAATAGTCATAAATTCTGCCGATATTTCCCAGAACAATCGCTTCACTGCGCCGATTTCCCGTTTCTTTGAAAATTACCAAAGCCTGCTGTTGAAAATCCAGCGCTTTTTGAGAATCTCCTTGCCGATCATAAATCCTACCGATGTAATCGAGAGCAATTGCTTCTCCTCGACGTTCGCCGATCTGTTTGTAAATGGCCAAAGCTTGCTGATAATCCTCTAGGGCTGGGTTATACTGGCCGAGAATATCGTAAATTCTTCCTCGGCGAGTCAGAGTTACGGCTTCCCCAGGACGATCGCCAATTTCTCTATAGATGGCTACAGCTTGCTGAAGCGGTTGTAAAGCTTCTTTAAGTTGCCCTTGCTGATACAGTTGCTCTCCTTTTTGATAGAGTCGCTGTGCCTCACCGGCTCTATCTTGAGCAGTTTGGGCTTGTGCCGTTAGCGGTTTCCAGTTGGAAGTAAAGGGTAACACCGGCAAACTGAGTGACAGAAGCAGAGTTAGGGAAAAAAAACTGAAGTGCTTTAAAGGCCGGCGCATAAATAACGATCTCCACAAGCTTGTCAGAAATTGGCTTATTTAATAATTTATACTGTTTACTTATTTAGAGCTAGGTAAAAGTTGAAGTGGCATCAAAACTTTAATTTGCGTATTTTTAAACAAGATACTTTTCGATTGATGTCTTGCTGAGTCAATCGAGTGAAAACATAGGCCGATTATCCGACAGGCAAGTAGTGAAAAAAGTAACTGACGCAAGTGCTTCGTTAAATCTTTTCTTTCGGTGCCGGCACAATGCCAGATTTGCTCAAATTTGTATCGATTTCCCTCAGTAATTTAAAATCTATCTCTGGCAATGGATAAGTGCTAGTCCCCAACCAGCCGGTACTCCGAGAAGGCTGTTTTTCCAGAAAAGAAAACGCTTGGCGAAACTGCTGCGAATCTGCTTTAATGGGGGAGTCAAAGTGACAGGGAATAATTCGCTGAAAATCCCAACCGGCTACCCGATCAGCCCATTCCAAGGTTTCCTTCGGAGATCGGTTCAGAATGAGTGCTTGAAGAACAGGTGCAACAAACAAACGACCCTCGCCTCGTAGCGCATCAAATGACCGTTTCCATTCTGGGTTCCACTGGAAGGGAAACAAGCCGAAATAACCTTTCTTGGAACGATCTGGTGCTTTAAAAGCGTTGCGAAATATTTCACCCCATTTGGGAACTTCCAGCACACTTGGTTGAAAGTACATCGCAAATAAGCAAATACGCTGCCATCCTTTACGGCGGTTTTCCGGAGTGTCTTCTAGCCGATCAGTGGCATCATCCTTGGCATGGAATAGCAAGGGATAGGGATCAACTTCGACAATTGCTGGGGGATCTTTGGGGATAGAAACCACCGAGTCTGCTAGCAGCAGCGTGCGAGATCGGTGATCAAAAAAAGCAACTTCTGCAAATCGTCCAGGGCCAAGTTCCACCGGCCCTAAAATCGCGTAATCAAACTGGCCGGCAAAAGGAGTTTTGCTGCACTCTTGTGGAAGTACGTGAGTGCGTTTGGCCGGCAAGCCAAGCCAACTTAGGGGTAAATTTAGCGGGAAACTCCACTGAGAAGGCGCGACAAAGACCTGTGCACTGGGAAAGCGTCTGGCAAAGGGTCCCACAAAGACTTTGTGCTCTAAACCGGAGATCGTTGGCAGAATAATGTACTTAACGTCACCGTGTTTTTCTACTAACTCATTCATCAGTCGCACGCACTCAGGAGTCGGCGCAACCGGCGCATAGATCAGTAGACCGCCGCTATCGAGTTTGACCACTGTCATGCGAATAGGCACGACCACATAAAAGATGCCCTGAAGCTGGTCAAACGTCCAAACCGTATCCTTAACCACTTCTTGGCAGATAGTTTTCCGTCTGCCGTAAGGATAAATGGGCAGAGCCGGCCAGAACGGCCACGAAAAATCCTGAGAATGAATTTGTTGTCCCTGCATTTCCTGCCCGTTCCTAAAGTAGCCGGCATCAATTTAAAGATAATTTACTGTATTCCACACTCCCCTAGCCGCTGCGTCAAAGAAGGCCAACCGATTTCCCTTGTAATTAATGGTAAACCTCCATCCTTGGGTTTTTCAGTTAGACTGTTGCCGTCTAAATCTCCACTAGGACTGTACCAACCCAGGCGTTCATTAAATTTTAACCAATCTTTTCCAGCTTGTTCATAAATACGCCTTTGCACAGAAAAGCCTAAACGCCCTTTGCTACTTTCAACCCACAGCCGGTTAATCGTGCGTAAGTCAGTGCAAGGAAACTTTGCCATTGTTTCTGGGTCTATCCAAACTTCAGGAACTTCCTTGCCTTGATAAGCAATCCAAAGCATTAACCGCGTTGTTTCTGAATTAGCCTTTTCCCATTTGCCAGCCTTCAGTAAATCTTGAAGTTTTCCATAATTCGCTCCAACCTCTGAACTTTTCACCGAAGGGTTCACCGCTTCCACTCTGCCGGTGGGAGAATTCATCACGACAAGCGCCGTCGCAGAAACCGCAACAATCGCGCTGACGAATACAGCAAAATTAACCGACTTAAAGTAACTCATATCACCTCAAACCTCTTGCCAAACTAGATAGCTCATCTGCCAATATCTGCGTTTATCTGCCTACCCCTAACGACAGCCTCTCGCATACATCTGCGTTTATCTGCGTTTATCTGCGGTTCTATATAAAAAATTTCCAACCCAACCTGATAGCTCCAAACCAACGTATCCTCATGCTCACCGGCTTTGTTGTTGATACCACTGAAGATAACTCCATAAAGAATAGTCTCGATTCAGCCAACCTTGCAAAAAAACCTGCTGAGAAGGACTTTCTCTCACACGCTTGTAACGGTATTGAATGCGATTCTCAATCATCCGTTTAGCAATCTCTTCCTGATTTTGACTTTGCAAAGCCTGAAACGTCTCAGAATTAAAAGATCCCGTCACCGGCACTGCCAAAGCCTGCTGAAGAAATCGCACCGCTCCCGATCTACCAAAATTCACAGCCGTATCAAACATCGCCACACCCAAAATGGGAGACATTGACTCAGCCCTAGAAGCGTCCCAGTAACTATAGTAAATTTCCCAGAGTTCAGAATTATCCATCCGCCGCACATCTTGAACCGGCAACCCCTTGCCGGCTCGATACGCATCATATTCAGGTTGCAAAATTCCACGATACGTTTTGCCCCCCACATCTGCTGAATGATTCGAGTACCCGCCCTCAAAGTAAAGCGTAAAACGTAAAGCCGCTTGAAAAGACGCCGAATCAAAAGCTGCCACTGATTGAGCTTGCGCCCAACAATCAGCCGGCAATAGCGGAACCGACAAAGAACCTGCAAATAGTCCTAAAACCAGATTTAAAGCTAGAACCGGCTGACTTTTTCGCCCAGCCCATTCTCTAAAATTCATTGAGTAACTTTCCCCAGAAACTGCAAAAGATAATGCAGAATTTGTAGAGCGCAATCAACATAAAAAAAGTTCCCTGAAACAAAATTTCCTGAATGCCGGCTCCAAAAAACAATCCTCGCTTCATTCAATCAATTTCAAAGAAGTGATCGCTTTGCCAAAAATAGCCAACAGCCAAACCCTTAACTCAAAAAACTACAATGTATAAACATTGCTGACTCTCTTTGAAAACTCATCGCATCATGCTAAAGTAAATAAATACAAGGAAAAATCTTGCCAAAAACGACCCATATTACATAACGGGGCAGCGGGAGAGAAGAATTTTCCACCGGCACTCCCCTAACCCTGGCCCACCTGCAACTTAGTCCCGCCTTAAAAGTGGCAGCGTAAAGCAAAACGTGCTGCCCTCGCCCAAAGCACTCTCAACCCAGATCTCGCCATCGTGCTGGTGTACGATACTGCGGCAGATAGCCAAACCCAAGCCGGTGCCCCCCTTCTGGCGGGAGTCAGAAGAATCTACTTGCTGGAAGCGTTCAAAAATCGTTTCCAGTTTGTCTGCTGGGATGCCCCGCCCTTGGTCTTTTACACTAATTAAAAGCTGTCCGTCGCGATGATTTGCCAAAGACGAAGAACCCACTTCGCCGGCTAGCCCAACTATCGTCCCGGAAGAAGAATATTTTATTGCATTACTCAAGAGATTTGTCAATGCCTGGAGAATACGATCCGGGTCAGCCCAGAGTTCGGCGTCAACCGGCACCACAGAAAGCGCCACCCCAGCTTTTTCAGCCATAGTCCGCATCGTATCAGCCGCCTGCAACATCAAATCGCCGGCATTGCAAATTTGTTTATTCATCGCAATCTTGCTCGACTGGATGCGCTCAAGATCGAGAATGTCATTGATCAAACGCACCAAACGGTCAGTATTCGTCACCGCAATATCCAGCATCCGCTGCGCCTTCTGCGGGCTTTGGGAGAGTAGTCCTGCCGCCAGTAACCCCAAAGCCCCGCGCATAGAAGTCAGGGGTGTTCGGAGTTCGTGGCTCACCACCGAAATAAACTCCTCCTTCATCCGTTCCACCGCAAGGCGTTCCGTAATATCCTTAAACGTAACAACCGCCCCTACAATCGCCCCTTGCTCTCGAATCGGCGTGCTGACGTACTCAACCGGAAAACAAGAACCATCCTTGCGCCAAAACACCTCATTCGTAAGATGGTGAACTGAACCATCCTGAAGCGAAGCATAAATCGGACAATCTTGTGGCGAGTGATCTGCCGGCATCTGGTAGGCTGGCGCAGGGCATTTGTAAACCCCCACCCCCTTCGCAGACGCTGAACGCACCGCTAAAGCTTCCACCGTCCGAACCGGCGCAGATCCCAACTCGGAGGCTAGGGGAGTGGAAAACTGACCGTTAGGAATTTCCTCACTTGCCGGTTTGCCCTCTCCCCGATAAGCAATTAGCGGTTTTTGCAACAATATATGGATCGGCTGACCGAGGAGTTCTTTCAGTTCATAGCCAACCATTCTCGAAGCTGCCGGATTGACAAACGTCGTTCTGCCTCGCGCATCCAACCCGCAAATTCCTTCCCCTGCGGAATTCAAAATTAACTCATTTTGATGCCGCAGTCGTTCTAAAGCTGCTTCTATCCGCTTACGGTCGGTGATATCACGAGCAATTGTAGAAACCCCAATAATTCTGCCGACTGCATCAACAATCGGAGAAATCGTCATAGAAACATGAATTGGCTGACCATCTTTCCGCATCCGCATGGTTTCGTAATGCTCAAGACGCCCTCCCTGCTCAATTCGTTCTAGAATTCGCCGCATCTCAAAAGGATGGTCTGGTGGAGCGAGGATATTCATAGAGCGTCCTTTCATCTCCTCTGTCGAGTAACCATATATTTTTTCAGCACCGGCATTCCAGCTAACAACGATCCCATCCAATGTCTTACTCACAATTGCGTCATCAGAAGACTCTACAATTGACGCCAAGCGCACGAGTTCTCCCTCAGCGCGTTTGCGTTCAGTGATGTCGCGCCCCAACAGAACTAGACCTTTGCGGTTGTGGCAGTCGTCGAACAGAGGCACCTTGATCACATCGTAAATTTTTATCGCTCCATTTGGCTGGGGAATTACTTCTTCCGCACGAGACAACTTTCCGTTGTTCCAGGCAGCTTCATCCGTTCGCTCGCACCCTAAGAAAGCATCACGATAAAAACCCGATAAATTTGCCAGATCGGAATCTGTTTGACCAAGATAATTCAATCCTTCTAGCTCAAACAGTTGCAAGATCGCATCATTGGCTTCTAACCATCGCCCCTGCCCGTCTTTAAAACAAACAATATCGGGCATAGCATTAATTAGAGTCCGCAGTTGCTCTTCACTTTGCCTGTGCGCTGCTTCTACTCGTGATCGTGAGCAAATTTCCTGTTGCAGTTGTTCATTGGCTTTTGTGAGTTCGCCGGTACGCGCCTCAACCAGCAATTCCAACTGTTCGCGATATTGCTTCAACTCCTGCTCAGTGCGTTTGCGATTAGTGATGTCGCGCATGACTGAAAGATGGCGATTAGGCAAAAAGTTAGCAACTGCAGAATACTCAATTTCCACCAGGGTTTTATCCGGACGCTGTAGGCGAAACTCGCCGGTGATCCGCCCTTTGCTGCAAAAGATTTGCCAAGCTTGTTCAAAATCCAAACCGGCTTCAGGTACGAAGTCCATAATGTGGCGATTGATCAATTCTGCCGGCGACAAACCAAAAATCACCCCAGCTGCTGGATTGACGACAACAAAATGGCCGGTGTCATCGACAACAATCATGGCATCGAGTGCGCCCTCAAATACCGCTCGCAGTTGGTGAGCACTTTCCAACAGTGCTTCCTGCGCCTGCTTGCGTTCGCTAACATCTTGAAAATAAACGGCTAGTCCATCTTCACCTGGGTAAGCGTGAACTTCAAACCAAGTATTGAGCGGCTGGTAAAACCCTTCAAAGCTGACAGCAATGCCGGTGGAAACGGCTTGCTGATACTGTTCCAAGAAAATTGAGCCGACTGCCTCAGAAAACACATCCCAAATATTTTTACCTAAAAGTTCTTGCCGGTTCTTTTGTAAAAGCTGCTCGGCTTGGCGGTTAATATAGGTGAAATGCCACTGACGATCAAGGGCGAAAAAGGCATCCGTGATGCTTTCGAGAATGTTAACAATTCGCCGATTTGATTCACGCAGCGCTTCTTGCACCTGTCTCAGTTCGGTGATATCTTGATTAACAATAATTGCCCCCGTAACTTCTTGTTGGGCATTCCGTAGGGGTACGGCTGAGTTGAGAATGGTTTTGCGTTTTCCATCAAAGCACTGAATGTCAATTACATCGTTAATTGAGGTTTCGCCTTTGATAATCGCACGCCCTCCCGCCCACTCATCAACGCTGAGGGGTTTGCCGGTGTCAGCCCACCAACCTTTATATTCCGCGTATCTTTCGGCGTTGAGATAGCGAAGCCCGCCCCAAATTTGTTCACCGGCTGGATTTACTAACAAAATTTTACCTTGCCGGTCGGTAAACCAAATTCCCACCGGCAGAGTTTCCACCACGGTTCGTAGTAGTTCTTCACTTTGCTTGAGCGCGGCTTCGGCTTGAACTCTTTCGGTAATATCGCGGCAAGTGTAAAGGATGGTGCCGTTATTAATTGAAACGCGTTTAACGCTGACAAGTAAGGTGCGGTGAATGCCTATTTTTTCGGTTGGTTGCCACTCAATATTTTGAATTTCTCCAGAAATTTCTAAATGGTTACGATCAAACAAATTTTCTCCTAACAACTGAGCAATATTGCCCAAGGCTTGCACCTCTTCCAAGGAGCGATTAAATACTAGGTGGATGTTAGGGCAAATATAAGTAAAATCCCCACTATTATCGGTAATTAAAACGGCTTCGGAAATATTGCTAAGCGTCAATCGGTGAAGTTCTTCAGACTGTCGCAGCGCTTCTTCCATCTGCTTGCGTTCAGTCAGATCGCGGGCGACTGTCAACACTGCCGGCACAGATTGGTAGCTGAAAAAAGTCGCTGCCGACTCGACATCCACTTCTGTGCCATCAAGCCGGCGCAACTTTTGTTCGGTGAAGCGCACTTCCTGGGTTTCTGCTGTGCCGATGTCAGTTCTTGATGTCAGCATTTCCTGATAATCAGGATGTACGAAATCGCGCGCCGGCTGCCCGATGAGCTGTTCGGAACGGGTGGCACCGAGCAGTTTAACACCGGCACTATTGATCAAGTCGATCTTGCCGTAGCTTTGGACAATGATCGCTTCTGGGGAAAGTTCGACTAACTGCCGATAACGTTCTTCGCTTTCTTGCAATGCGGCTTGTGCTTTGGAGCGTTCAACACGAGTTCGCAGCGAAATTATACCATAAGCCACGTCATTTGCCAATTCTTGAAGCAGTTGCACTTCTTGGGGCTTAAAGGTATCCGGTTCGGCGATATAAATGGTTAAAACCCCAAAAAGATCGGTCTGTAAAGAAGGTGCTTCCGCTTCTAATTTTCCTTTGTCTTTTTTGCGGTTTGCATCCAGTAGGGGCAAGGCAAGGAAAGATCCACCGCAACCCGCCGTTGGCTCACACATCGGGTAATGATGAAAATCGCTGCCAAAGTTTTGCGCCGTATCAGTGCCGGTGAAAATTGAAAATTCAGCGGCTTCGTTTTCCCCCCTTAATTGTTCAAGCTCCACACCTGATCGGGCAACTGTCCGCAAGCGATCAGGGTTGCCCAGTTCGCTCAAGTCAACCCAGCAAGCACGGTATTTGCCAATTTCTACGATAATTCTACAAATATCGTGCAGTAATTCCGATTCGTCTGAAGCGCGGACAAGTGCCTGATTACAATCACAAAGAAGTCTTAGGGATCGGTTGGCTTGACAGAGTTCTTCGTCAATCTTTTTTCGCTCGCTCAGATCGTGAATAATTACGGAAAAACCGACTAACTCCTGCTTTTCACCCTTCGGATGCTCTTTGTTAGCATCCCGCAAAGCAGTGATCGTCATATTTGCCCAAAATTGCGACCGATCCTGACGCACGCGAACGCCTTCATCTTCGCACTGATCGGCGGTGAGCACCATTTGCAACTCTTGTGCCGGCTTGTCGCACCTAATATCTTCGCGGGTGTAAAAGCAGGAGAAATGCGCCCCCAAAATTTTTTCAGCGCGGTAGCCCATAATGCGTTCAGCACCAATGTTCCAACTCGTGACTCGCCCATCGATGTCCAGCATAAAAATGGCGTAGTCTGTCAGTCCTTCAATTAACAAGCGAAAGCTTTCTTCACTGTGCCGCATCAAAGAGGTGGCTTCTAACATTTCTTTTATTTTGCGCTGTTGCATTTCTAATGAGAGGCGTCGAGTTCGCAACAGGCTGTCCACCCGCAAGTTTAGTTCCACCGGCAGCGTGGGTGTGAGCAACACGTCATCAACACTACTGTGCCACGACGGGAGCGCTAGGCTGTGCAAATGCCGGCGATCCCCCACAAGTACAACGGGCAAAAATACGGGTTCTTCAGACGCTTTTCTCACTTCTAGCTGGTGCCGGTACTGCTCAAAAGCCGGTGCGTCCACAAGGCAAAGATCGAAACGCGCCAGTGCTACGACATCTGCTATCGGCTCATTCGTCTCTTCATCAGGGATTGTGACATGGTATTGTTTGGCTAGCTCAGCCGCTAGCCATTGCCGGTTTTCCTGATCGTGTAGCAAGAGTAAAATGCGGCTCATTGCTCAGCCTCTTGGTTTGAACGGCTTAACCAACTTTGATGTCGCGCTCTCGGATATCTCCTCTGCCGGTGAGTGATCTCCGATTTCAATGCTGTAGCGCATCCTCTTCAGATGAAGCATTCCCATCTGCATCCTGATGTTTATGATAATTTGCCTGTGAGGGCTTCGCTTGGACTCACGCCTGTTTCAGCACCTCAATTTCCCAAAACACTGCCTTCGAGACACTCTTTTTTTTGTTAATTTTCTTTCTCCAGTCATGGATACGGAACTTAAAGATTGACCGCTTTGCGCTTAAAATTGGGATGTTCAATAGGTTAAGAATTGTAACGATTCACTTGAGCATTTCTCCCCTTGTCCGCTCTCAATCTTTCACCAGCTTTAAGCAAAGTGTCTGTTTGCCTTCTCCTGGAAAAAAAGGAGTGGTATTGAGAGTTTTTGCTCAAAATTACCCGCTCGCCAAAGCTCTGAGTTATTTTGGCCGGCAACTCTTTTGTCTATTACCCCCTGCCTTAAGCACCTATCAAGCGCCGCTTAGTTTCTAGCTCCAACATTAAAATACTAATTAAACTATTACAATTCTATCAAATATTTCTAGAGACTCTTATAGGTAGATTCCCTACTAAAGTTCAGATAATTTCAATTTTTGAGCAAAAATCAAAACAACTTAATTGTTTAAACCCACTTTTTCTCGATTCCAGGGTTAATTGTGCGGAGGTTTTTGAGACGCTTCTCTTACACAGATAAAAAATAACTAAAGAGTTTGCTTCCTAGTTTTCATGTAAAAGTTTAGTAAACTATGATTTTACCGCCTACAGCAGAAAGTCCTAAATAAAACAATCTTAGCAAAGTTTGTAACGGCTAAATAACTTGCCTTAACCTGTCACGGGTAGCCAACACTGAGTGTCTTCACCGGCAGCCTGCGTTGAAGCCAACGGTAAGCGCACGGCTGAAGATAAATTCAGGATTTTTATCCCCTCACCCAGAAGATCGCGTGCGCGGTGCGTTCAGTGCAGCCTTTTCTGTGCAGCCAGAATTGCCGGCGTTTCTCATGAGTGCCTGACACGATCTGGAAGAAATGGGTTGATAATGAAAAGTTGGTTGTTTTAGGAAATCGAATATCAATGGGTCGCGCTAAAAAAGTTGTGCTGGCATATTCGGGTGGAGTCGATACCTCCGTCTGTATTCCCTACCTAAAGCAAGAGTGGGGTGTTGAGGAAGTGATTACCCTGGCTGCTGATCTGGGGCAGGGAGAAGAACTCGGCCCGATTAAAGAAAAAGCACTGAAATCGGGTGCAGCAGAATCTCTTGTGGTAGACGCGACGGAAAGCTTTGTGAAGGACTACGCATTTCCAGCCATTCAGGCGAATGCTCTCTACGAAAATCGCTATCCGCTCTCGACGTCTCTGGCTCGTCCGCTGATTGCTAAGCTATTAGTCGAGGCGGCTGAACAATACGGTGCTGATGCGGTCGCGCATGGTTGCACCGGCAAGGGCAACGACCAAGTCCGCTTTGATGTCTCAATAGCGGCGCTTAATCCTCACTTAAAAGTCCTGGCACCGGCACGGGAATGGGGGATGAGTCGCGAGGAAACCATCGCTTATGGAGAGCGTTGTGGCATTCCTGCGCCGGTGAAAAAATCTTCCCCCTACAGTATTGACCGAAATCTGTTGGGTCGTAGCATTGAAGCCGGCCCGTTGGAAGATCCGTGGACGGAAGCGCTGGAAGAAATCTACCAGATGACGAAAGCGATCGCAGATACTCCTAACGAACCTGAGTATGTTGAAATCGGCTTTGAACGGGGCATTCCCACCAGTCTCAATGGCCAAAATCTGTCGCCGGTGGCGCTGATTTCCCAGCTGAACGAGTTGGCCGGTAATCACGGAGTTGGCCGCATTGATATGGTAGAAAACCGGCTTGTGGGAATCAAGTCGCGGGAAATCTACGAAGTGCCCGCTCTTTGGGTGTTAATTCAAGCACACCGCGATCTGGAAAGCCTGACTTTAACGGCAGATGTCAGCCATTACAAGCGCGGTATTGAAGAAACCTACGGCCAGATGATTTACAACGGTCTGTGGTACAGTCCGCTGAAAGCTGCCTTGGATGCCTTTATTGAAAAGACTCAAGAGCGAGTATCTGGAACGGTGCGAGTCAAGTTGTTTAAAGGCAACGCCGCAATGGTAGGCCGGCAGTCTGACAAGTCTCTCTACAGCCCTGATTTAGCAACTTATGGGGCTGACGACACCTTTGACCATAAAGCAGCCGAAGGCTTTATCTATGTCTGGGGGCTGCCGACTCGCGTTTGGTCACAGAAAACGAGAGGTTAGCAGAAAGAGAGGGGGAGAGGGGGAGAGGGGGAGAGTTGAGACATTTCTTCTACTCTTCCCTAATCCCTAATCCCTCTCTTCCCATTTCTCTAGTCCCTCGTTTCCAGTCGCTTTGCGCGAGATTCTAGCCAAATGGGAACGGCAATCCAAGCTACGACTAAAATTAAAGCCACGATGGCAAATTGAGCGACCCAAGCGACTAACTGATCTAAGGGGACAATTCGGCCCACAAAGAAGGCTAAACTCACCATGACAGCAGCCCAAATGGTTGCACCGGCAGTATTACACAACAAAAATTTTCCGTAGGGCATTTGAGCGATGCCTGCCATCGGGCCGGCAAAAATCCGCAGCAATGCCACAAATCGGCCTAAAAATACGGCTTTAGCAGCATTGTCAATAAATTGGGTTCGGACTTCTTGTAACTGCTCATCTGAGAAGCGAAAAATTTTACCCAGACGCAGCATTAAGGGCCAGCCGCCCCATTTACCGATCCAGTAACCGCAGTTATCACCCAACACAGCCCCGCCGATTGCGCTTGCTAGGACGAACCAGTAATTTAGTTCTCCACTGCCGGCGAGGAAACCACCAACGAGGGTAATTGTTTCACCGGGAAGGGGAATGCCGGCATTTTCTAAGGAAATGCCGAGAAACACTGCCCAGTAGCCGTATTGACGTGCGATTTCCTGGATTGTCTCCAGCGATACAAATTCAAGGGACATTCAACACAGCCTTCTCAAATTTTTAGACTTTTGTCACATCCTCCAGACGGCAACTCGTTTATGTGCCGGTGGAAACCTGTATTCACAGATGGGCGTTTCTGCTTAATCGGAAACGACTTTGAGCCAACCCGTGGGGCTTTTGTGTTTGCCGGTCAAGGTTGGGATAGGTTTAGTCCGAACTGACTAAACTTAGTATGAACTTATTTTAACAAAATCGGAGGATTTCTTAGAAGTTGCGGGTATTTGCCAAAAAGACAGCTTCTGAGCCTTTTTTTGGCTAAGGAAGTTGATTTATCCGCGCTTTTAGGCTTCGGCCCTAGGGCGGGACTAATGGTCGGGCCAAATCCTCTATGGGTTAAGAAAGTGCCGGCAAAGCCTGAAACTGCTGGACTGCCGGCACTTCCTCCCTATTTTTTCTAGAAATCGATTTTCCTGCCTAAATGGCAACTACTAAGCCTTTGGTTGCGTCAAAATCGCAATTACATAACCAACTTTCAGTAAAAAATTCCCCCCTATAAATAGGCTGCCGACTATCTTTTAAGGCTTGCTAAATACTACAAATTTCATAAGCCTGTGCTGTGTGATGCGAATCACAGGATGATTGTGATGGAATACAAACCAACTTCAGGAAACTTATTCCATCCTAATAGCATCACGACAGTATTGCTTTTGAGTTTTTCTCAGCCGGCAATACGCACTTATTTTCTCTACCTACTAGGGTCAAACTAATGAAATCCATATCAGTCAATCAAACTATCCTTCTTCACCCACCAGAACGTTTAGATGCAAGCGGTGGCAGAGCTTTTCAGCAACAGGTTGCCGCAATCTTACCAGAGCAGCATAATCTCTGGGTCATTGATATGAGTTTGGTTGATTTTGTGGATAGTTCAGGCTTATTTGAATTAGTAGCGGGGCTGCGAGCGGCGCGTCAACAGGGATGCCGCCTGGTGATCTGTAACCTGAAAGCGACGGTACGACTGATTTTTGAAATCACCCAGCTTGATAGAGCATTTGAAATTTTTGACAGTTATGATGGGTTTGTGCAAACTTTGGTTCAAGACGCTGCGCCGCTGATAAATATCGGGCTAGTCGCGGCTTAAAGGGTTGAGTTTGAATGGGTGTGTGTGATCTATCAGTCGGTGCATCTTGTACGGGTAAAAAATAGCTAAAGGTTTTGCTTTGAAGAAAGCGACTTTTGAAGTGTCAGTATAAATTTTATCGCTTCATAAATTCTTTAAATTACTTTCAGTGTTTCTACCAATAAGCTAAAAATTTGTCTAAAAAGCGAGAAACACTAGCCATTTTATAGTGTAAATTTCATCGCTTCATCTGCTGAAACGAGAAATCAACGGTTGGGGAGAGAGGGCAGAGCGATTCGTTTTTATTCAAAATGCAGATAAGATGCAGATGAGCCAGAAATAGTTACGTCTAAGATAGGCTGGCCGGCCAAGCAGTACCAGTGGCAGGTAAACAAGTTAGGTTCTTGGACACCAAGACTGGCGAGTGCCGGCGCTGCGGGAAATGGCCAGAGGCGGTCAAAGCAGATCGCGCCTTCTTGAAATCCAAATTGCATTAAATAGGTAGCCGGTGGGGCGTCGAGCGCTCGCACCAATTTGCAGGCGAGTTCGTAGAGTTGCTGACGCCAAGCGTCGGATAGATGCACCGGCTGGCAGTAGGAGAGAGAGGAAGCGGCGGAGAGTGTTGTGGGTTTAGCTGCCGGCAGTTCATCAGTTAAACCGATCACCTCGGCGTAAAGTGGCCCTTTGCCGGTGAGGACAACAGGCAACCAAAAATTACCGGCACCCGTGGCGTATCCCATGCCCTCGACGCGCTGCCGTAACTTTACAATATCGCGGCACACCCGGTAAATTTGCTGAGCTGGAAAAGAAAGTGTGGCCGGCAAATTTAGGGTGAAAGGACACAGCAGCACATCAGATGCCGGTATTGTGTCAAGGGCATCGGCTGTAATCACCCGGACGGTTGGTGCCGGTGAGTGTGGCGAGGCAGAAGTCAATGCAATGGCTTGCTGAAACGCAGAAATCATGGGATCAAGCGCAAAAACTGCCGGCAGAATTTCTCCCGCCGGCTCAGCAGATGCATCGATCACAATCAGAACTTCAGGCATTCCCAAATGAAGGCAGATTTAGCCCTGGGTTACTTCCCGGTGCGAAGCTGGGTAGATCGAGCCGGCCTGTATTTGTACGCTTGCTTCTCACCGCCAGCCGGTAACTCGCGCTTTGCAACTCTGCGTGAAGTTGGCGATTTTCTTTTTGCAGCATGGCCACTTTTTCTTTCACGGGTTCCATGCGTTCAGCAAACTTCTCGCGATACACACTCGGCAGTTCTTGCACCACTTGCTCTAGCATCCGACTGCGATCCGTTAATTCTTGGACAGACTGACGCAGTTGATAAATCTCGGCATCGCGCTCAGCAATTTGCTCTTGGTAAAACGTGACCTGTTGCTCCACACCTTGCAACTGTTCGCGCAAGGCTTGAATTTGGGCTTTGCTGCGCTCAGAAACTTCTGGCTGGGGGGCTACTGTTGTTTTGCCCTTAACGAGCCGGAAAAGCTCCTGAGATAACTGTTGTACAAGTTGGTCGCGCATTTGCAGTTCTTCCCGTAGCTGGGCGTTTTCTGCTTGCAGGGATTGTATGGATTCGGTTTGGCTCACGGTGGCTTGCAGCTCCAAAGAATATGAATGATTATGGCAGGATTGGGAGCCGGCAGTTGCCGACGTCCCACTAATATTTATTTTTAAGCTAATTTACCATCTAGGGCTGAAATTGGCATCTAGCTAGAGTCGGTGTTGTCAGAAAACTTTAGCATGACCGGCTCCAAGAAGGCCGGTTTGGCAGCAAGGTGAGCAGATGTTCTGTGATGGCGTGCCGGCAATCGAGAAGCCGTTAAAATTAATGCGTAGTCTTTGGCAAGCGAGAGAAAGGCACCGCCAAAGAATTTACAAAACCCGAAGCTTTTGCGAATTCTGGAAACTTCTCGCAAAAGTCGAGTTTTTGATATAAACCCCAGATTCCGCAGGTGAAACCCGAATGTGCTTTGCTCCTGATTCAAGTTCCGCCTGCGTCCACAGATAAATACAGATAGTTTTCAAGGGCTTTTAACTTCTGCAAGCGGTTTAACGGCAGATTTTGTTTTCGCCTGTTCACGAGTGAGCTTTAATTTGGCTCAGTAACTTACTTGCTTCTTTCTTTACCTAAAATCGAGTAAATCATCGTGGCTTTTTCTCGGCCCCGAAGTTGAGTGGCCCCAACTGATTGTGCCCGGTAATGCTTGCGAATATATGCATAAGTTTTGCCACTGATTAACAAATTATACGGGTTTTCAGAGGTCACGGTTTTATTCATCGATTCCAAGCGCGATGCCACATTCACCGTATCTCCCACCACAGAATAATTAAGACGCCGGCTGCCTCCCATGCTGCCGGCCATCACAGGGCCGGTGTGAATACCAATGCCAATTTTAATTTGGGGTTTGCCTTCAAATCTTAAGCGCCGGTTGAGCTGTTTTAGCTTTTTGTGCATTGCCATACAAGCATCAATTGCATTTAAGGCATCTTGGCGAATGTCCTCTTCTTCCGTGTGGGCGAAAGGCACCCCAAACACGGCCATGATTGCATCCCCAATGTATTTATCAACAACGCCGCCGCGATCCATAATGCACTCGGTCATCGCGTTTAAATATTCATTAAGCCAGGTAAACAGCTCTCCTGGAGGCATTTTTTCCGAAATAGAAGTAAAGCCACGAATATCCATAAACAAAACCGTTGCCACCTGTTCTTGGGCAAGCAAATGACCGTTGTGAAAAATTTCGGTTTTGCGCTGCCAAATGAGGCTAGCCATTTCTGGAGCCACATATTGTTCAAATAAACTCATTAATAATTGTTTTTCGCGCCGTTCTTGCAGTTTCTCCCAGTGATCGCGCAACTGAACCCCGAAGCCGGCTAGTAGCATTGTCCCCACCGGCGCAGCAGCCGGCATCCAAATTTGAAAGCAGCTTAAAGCACAACAAGCAATGAGCAGCCAAGCGAGTGGCAACCCAACAATTAGCGTCAGCCGGCCTACTACTCCTCTGTGTTCCCACACATAACAGGTTCCCAGTCCAACTGCCAGCAATAACAGCAAAATCAGTTTTTCGTCCAGCGGTTTTAATAAATTTGAGTTGAGCAAATTGTCAATTAAAGCGGCGTGGAGATAAACCCCAGATGTCGGAGAATTTTGATTGAAAGGGGATCTGATCGAATCAATCGCTGTTGCGGTGACACCCACTAATACTAGCTTGCCGGTAAAAGCACGAGAAGGCACTTTTCCTTCTGCTACATCTGCAAACGAATAAGTGGTTAAAGATTGCGCTTTCCCCGGCCAATTTAACCAAACTGTTTGGCGCTTTTTACCGGCTATTGGCTGGGGAAGGTTAATTTTCGATAAGGAAGCCGGTGTCTGCTGGTTGTACACCTGAAGCATTGCCACACCCAGCGCCGGCTTATTTTTCGCGTAAAGTGCTGCGCGCCGGCTGATGCCATCCGGATCGGGACTGTGCCAAATTTGACCGATGCCGGCTGCATTTTTTCTAAATTCTGGTAGAGGTTTGAGCGGTTGTCCTCGCTCATCCCAAGCCATTGAGAGCACCACATTGCCGGTTTGAGAGATTGCACTGGCAAATTCCTCATCCCCTTGACCCTTGTCAACAAACAAGATGTCAAACCCGATCACTGCCGGCTTCGAGGGTTCCAGCACTTGCAATAGTTGGGCATAGCGATCCCGCGACAAGGGAAATCTTTCGTATTTGTCAAAACTTGCATTATCAATGCCAATTACCACAATTTTGTCATTCCAGCCGGGACTGGGCATAAATCCCAACTCTTGCATTTGGAACTTTGCGTTATAACCTAACTGTTCCAGTGGTTGCCACGCACCTAATTGCCACATTCCAATCGAAAGGCCGGCTGCCACTGCACCGGGAATGAACGTGTGAATACCAGCCACAGCTTTCCAGATTTTTTGGCCTTGAAACAGACAACTCCTCAGCAAACTTGAAGCGGATTGGCGCGGGTTGCCTAGCCTCTTGCCAAATATCTGTTTAGAGGCGAGATCGGAGCGATTGCTGGCTTTAGTAGAGTTTTGAGCTATCACACTTGTGCCCATTGAAATTACACCATTAGCGCACGAAGTCCTTACCCAGCCCAGCTGTCCAAATACTGCAACGGAAAAGGTTTTGGCAGTGTCAGGACTTGCGTGCTACTCGCCTAGATTCGACCCAAGAGGCTCACGATCTTCTCTATGCTAGAAAGTGGGAGTGCTTAAATACTTACTTTCAGCAGTCTTAATGGATGGTAGATGCCCCTGACGAATCTAAAACCCCAACATCCACTCTCGTTGAATCAGTGATTATGCACCCAGTGGCACCCTGAATTCAGTAGCGTGGCAATCTAGAGTAAAATACCACCCGTATGTCTAGTTACGCATTCGATCAGGCTCTCTCACATCCCTCTGCTGGGTGAGCTTTCCTTTGCTTTTGTGCAAGGACTGACCGGCAAAGCAAAAACTGCTCAGCCGGCAAAATCTATCTTAAGAAAGATGGCGTAGAGGAGTTTTATAAGAATGAATTTCTAAATTGAGAAGTTGCTGCTTAGGGTGCTGAAGCGGCTTCTAATTCATAAACTTGCTCTTGCCCTAATGGCGTGCGAACCTCTAACCTCAGTATCCGATTTGGTAAGAGGGGGACAATCGTATCGAATTTGCCGTCAGTTCCGGTTTCGAGGGGTTGATTGTTGAGAAACACCAAGTTAAGTGGATCAACTTCACCACTAACTCGGACTTGTTTATTTAGGGTGGCTGGCAAAATTTTTACTTTTAGCTGTACATTCTCCCCGGTGGTTCTGGGGGGTGTTGGGGCTTTTCCCGGAACGACTACAGAAGAAGTGCCGGCATTAAGGAGTACGCTTTGCTGTTGAGCGACGACTTCGACTGTACCGCTACGGATAGAAATGCCGGTTTTCCCAGTCGGGCCAACCGCAACGCCATATTCTGTGCCGCGAGCACCGGCAACCCCGCCTTCCTCATCATCATCGTTCCCTCTAAAAGCAATATCAAAGCGGGAGTCGGGATTAACAAAAGGTCGAAGTCGCGCCGCTGACTGCCCTCGATTGGTGAACACTCTGGTGATTTTCGCACCGTTGGGAAGAATATCTAAATTTTGGATTTGCAGATTGCTCAGTTCTGAGACAGTAATTGTCCCAATACCATCATCCACAACCAAAGTAGCGCTAGAATTGCTGCCGGTGCTGAGATTCTCGCCTTCTGCCAGCCTATCCCCGACTCTAGCCGGTTGTCCTTGGTAAGTCACTTCGCCCTGAACTCGGCGAATTTGCACCCAACGTTCAGCTTCTTTATTCGCCATTGGGGGGCGTTGTGCGACGCTAGAAGAGAAACTGACAAACCAACCACAGAGCACTAGCGAAAGTCCTGTGATCTGCGTGGGAGTGAGAAGTCGCTTCATAACACGCCAAAATGAGAGAAGGCAAAGCCCATGTATAGCCTACTCGGAGACAATAGAAGTTCCACTACTGCTTTGGTATGATTTTTCATTTGTTACACATTGACTTTTGCAAAACTGTTGCAGCTTGCCGGTCATGGCTGCGTCCTTTCGCCGGCTGCTTGCTTGCTTTACTGATTATTCTCGGCAGCGGGTTGTGGGTGGGAACACCGGCAGCTCAAGCGGGGATCAATGATGACCGATTTGATGGTAATATCTACGCCCTTTATGGCGGGAATGGCTCTTTAGTGCCGCCGAAGGTTAAGTTGGCAGATTCCCTGAAGCAAGGCAAGCCGGCACTGCTGGTATTTTTTGTAGATGACAGCAGCGATTGCAAGCAATTTGCGGCGGTCGTATCGGGACTTCAATCTTACTACGGGCGAAGTACAGATTTTCTTCCCCTAAATGTGGATGCGTTGCCGGTGAAATCTACCTATGACAAGACAGAACCGGGTTATTACTACCACGGGGTCGTTCCAGAAACGGTTTTAATTGACCAGTCTGGCAAAGTCGTTTTAGATGCCAAAGGACAAGTGGCATTTGAGAAAGTAGACGATGCTTTCCGGGAGGTATTTGATTTGGTGCCGCGTGCAAAATCCGTTGAGCTAATGAAGCGCCGCTCGTTTAACGAGTATAGCTCTGAGGTGAGTAAGTAAGCACGAAAGCTTAGAAATTGCCACCGGCAACTGATTGATTCGAGAGAATTGAGAACTGTGTAAATTTTCAATTCTTAATTCTCTCCCCCTCTTCTGTTGTAGAGGTTAAACTATGGGAAACTGCGACCTGATAGGGTTCAGATGAGCAAGGTTTACAGCACACAAGAGCTAATCAACATCTTGGCTGATGAGCGTCGCGCCTGTCTCAATGGCCAGCGGTTAAACCTGGCTGCGAAAACTTCTGGGGTCAATCCGTTAATCGATAAGTTTCTGAAACCGGATGGGGTGCAAAAGTTCACCGCCTATCAAGACTTTAAAGCCACTGTTCACCGCTACCAGCGGGAACACCGCGTCTCAGGCATTGTCTGGCGCTATCTCACCGTTAAGGGCAAGACTTTATCTTATCCAGAAGTAGACGACCAATTGATTGCACTGGCAAGCGATGTGGAGGTGCTGAAGGCGGCGAAGCATTCAATTTTAACCTTCTGGCGGGAAGTGACGGAGGGGATGGATTTATATTTAAGTGTGAACGCCGGCAAAGATCATCGGCAGATCCAGCCGGCTGATGTGGAAACGCTGGCGCAGCGGACAGAATGGGCCGGTCTGTGTAAGTGGGAAAACAGTAACTTTTTAGAAATTATTTTGCAGCTAGGCTGGGGACAGCCAGAGGAAGCTTCTTACCGGCGCGGATGGCCGGTTTCAGGCAGTGAGTCTATCCATGCGGTGAATCCCGGTAGCCGGCCTATTTGCTAAATCAGCCAGTTGCCTTTCCCAATTACGGCTGCAATAGCGGCAAGAAAGCACTGGCAAAGATCGCAGCCTGGGTGCGATCTCGCAAACTCAACTGACTCAAAATACTGGTGATATGATTTTTGACGGTTCGCTCTGCAATATAAAGCGCTTCCGCAATTTCGCGATTACTGGCTCCTGCAACTATTAAACATAACACCTCGCGCTCTCGCACCGTCAATCCTGCTAATGCCGGTGGAAGACAAGTCGGTTGCGGTGGCATTGAGGGAGATGGAGAGGCGATTGCTTTTTCTAACAAGCCGGGACCCATTTGCGTGTAGCCTTTATGAACGGCTCGAATTGCCTCTGCCAAGTCGTCGGAATCCGTGTCTTTGAGCAGATAGCCTCTAGCACCTAATCGCATTGCCTGCGAGACATAATCATCATTATCAAAAGTTGTGAGTACCAACACTTTTGTTTTGCTAAATTGCCGGCAAATCAACTGCGTCGCGGCAACACCATCCATCACCGGCATCCGGACATCCATCAAAACAACATCAGGTTGCAGCGTTTCAACTTGTGCGATCGCCTGTTCACCATTTTCTGCTTCGCCGGCAACTTCTAAGTCGGGTTTGGCTTCTAACAAACTCTTCAAACCTTGACGAATAATCATCTGATCGTCAACCAGCAATAGGCGGATTTTGGCATCTGTCATAGGGCTAATTTAGGTAACGGAATTGATACAGTAATTCGGCAGCCTTTTGTCGGTTGGCTTGCTAAGAAAAACTGTCCGCCTAAAGCCGCCGTTCGTTCCCGCATTCCCTGAAGTCCAAAGCCGGTTGTATTTTGCTCTGGATTGAAACCTCGCCCATTATCGTCAATTTGGAGATGAATCACCCCGGCGATCTCCTGAATGTGAATTGTGATGGCTGTGGCATTGCTATGCTTAAAAATGTTGGTGAGCGACTCCTGAATGATGCGGTAAAGTGTTGTGCTGATTTCGTTAGGAATTGCTTGCGGTAGGTAAATCCGACACTGGGGAACAATGCCGGTTGTCTGGCGAAACTCGCTAACTGCTTTGAGAAGTGCCGCTTCTAAGGATTGTCCTTGCAAAACATCAGAACGAAGTGTGGAAACTGAACGTCGCACCTCTTGCAATGCTGTCGAACCTAACTGTTTTGCTTCCCGCAAAAATGAAGCAGTCTTCTCTGCGCCTGCCGGCAAAAATAATAAGGCATTTTCTAACTGAATACTTTGGGCAATTAAAGCGTGTCCCAATGCATCATGAATTTCGCGAGCAATTCGATTGCGTTCTTGCAGCGTTGCCTGGTCTTCTATTCGTAAGGCATACTGGCGTAATTGGGCATTTGCTAGCAGTATTTTCTCCCGGCTTTGACGTTCGGCAAGCAAAGCATTTACTAATAGCAAGATAAATAGAAGCGTAAGACCAAAAGAGACTGCCGTATTCAGTTTGAGGGTAAGAATCGTATTAGCAATGTAGTCTGGCACTGGGCCATGTTTCATCGAACGCACTGCCGGCACTCGTATAAACAACGTTAGGAGGAAGGCAGTAAACACCAGTCCTGCCACAATTAAGCGCCCAACCTGCTGAAAAATCAAACAACTGCGAATCGCAATAATCAAGCCCAACAGCGGGAAAAATCCGGTTCGGCTATCTAGCAGTAAAGTTAAAAACAGTAATCCAAATTCCAACCCTGTATAAAGCACTTTGTCACGAGTTTTCTCTGTTGGCAGCTTTAAACCCATTAAACCAAAGCAAATTAAGGTGAGAATTGATAACGATAGCGTCGTCTCATTTATTCCAAACCGGGTTGGTCGAATCTGTCCTAGCAGTGTGATCCCCAGCAGAATCCATTCCAGATAAAGCATGAGGCGAAAGGAATGTTTGAAAAAGGGTGATTGACGGTGCATAGTAAGGAAGGAAAAATAACTGGCGTTGCTGAATCAAGGTATGAATACTGCCGGAACGGGAACATCCTGAAATTTTAGGTAATGTATTAATAATTTAATAGAGTGCCTGAGCATTTCCGCGCACTTAGAATAACAAAGACTCTTGCGGTGTAGTCTTGCCAGATAATGTCTCAACCTCGTATTTTCCCCTTCTACTCGTGTCATATAAGTCTTGCTGATGATGTGAGCTTCATCAGGAATAAACATCGGATAGACTGGCCATCTATCCGTGACATAAAAATAGCATTTCCAGGCACTTACCCTGTCCCACAACGATTCAAACGTCTCGGAACTATGATCTCCTAATACCTATCCTAAAATTCCTGACCGAAAGTGGTCAACGGCTGTCCACAGCCAGATTTTGTGTTTTTTTTAACATAAGTCTGTAATTCATCAAGCTCACCGACTTCTGGCATGACTTCGGGGTTATAAGCATCTGGTAATAGTTTTCCCACAAGTCTTACCCAAGTTATTAGGGTGCTGTGATGAACTCCCTTAATTCGCTCTATAGCCCGAAAACCCATACCATTGACGTACATTTTTAGGCATTCCCGTTTCACAGTCTCACTGTAACCTCGGTGGCACTCATAATCATCAATAAATTGACGGCCACATTTGACACAAATGTGGTTCTGTTTTCCTTTTTTCTTCCCGTTTTTACGGATATGGGTTGATTTGCACTCAGGACATTGCATGGTGATTCCCTCTATTCATACTCTAATTATGCAACGCCAAGTTTTTAAGCTTAACTTTTTAGCCCTTCATATATATAGCAATACTCCAGGAGTTCGGTACGGGAAAAACCGCGATCATTTTATGGCAAACCCTTTCGTCGGTTATGGCGTAAACTGAGAATAGTTTCTTTTATTGCGGAGCGATCGTCTTCGAGGGCTTCGCTAACGCACGACTTATGCTACTTGCCTATCCCAAAATTCCAGATAGTAGAAATTGCCCTAACGAACAATGTGTAGCTTTTGAGAAGTACGATGGCACTAATTTGCATTGGGTTTGGGAAGTTGAACTTGGTTGGTATGCTTTTGGTACGCGCCGCAGTAGATTTGATTTGGATGAGATGGGAATTGCAGAATTTAATGCTGCACATCCAGGTTTAGAAGAAGCACCGGAAATATTTAAAAGAGACTTTGCTAGTCCCTTAGAGTCTATATTTCGAGAGAACGAACTGTATCACTGCCCTGAAATTACTGTGTTTACAGAGTTTTTTGGTGCTAACTCGTTTGCGGGGAAGCACAAAAAGGACGATCGCAAACAACTGGTGCTTTTTGATGTGGAAACTGAGGGCGGTATGGTTGTTCCCGATCGGTTTATTCAGGATTTTGGTAAATTAAATATTGCGCGAGTGATTTATCGCGGCAAACTGACGGGCAAGTTTATGGATGATCTTCGCAAGGGGAAATACGGTGTAGATGAAGGTGTTGTGTGCAAGGGAGGCCGCAATTCTAATAATCTGTGGATGGTGAAGATTAAGACTGATGCGTATATGCAGAGATTGCAGCAAGCTTTTAAGGATGATTGGGAAAATTACTGGGAGTAATATCAAATCTGAAGGCTAACTTTTTTCATGAATCGATCGAGTAGTGCGATCGCTGAAACCTCCTCTTTTGCTCCCCCTTTACCAGAACTGTTGACAAAAAACCTATCTTGTGCAGAGATGGCAGTGCTGAAGGTGCAGAGCGATCAGGTGAATGTCCGGGTGGCGGCTGAGGTGGCTGATTACCTGTACCGGATGGCTGCGGGCAATCTCAAACGGTTTGTTACCTATTTTGGCTTGGAGAGTAGGATGGCGCGATCGCTCTACATCACCCAACAGTAGCTACTGGCGGCGTTGGAATCTTGTAAAGAGTTCTAGTTTTACTTTATTCCTGGTCAGCCTCAAGGGTTTTCTTGGATTTATGGGGAAAATCTATTTTGGGGACATATAGCGTCGGGCATGGCGAATGCTAAAGCCTGTAAGGCTTTGGATTCATTAATCAGTCAGGGTTATCACCATAACTCAAAGAGAGCCGACTCAACTGATATCTACCTGCTAGAATATAGAATAGTTTTACACCAATTATAATCTAGACAGCCGCTTTTCGGAAGTTAGGACGTTAAAAATCCAAACACTTGGAGGCTGCTTAGAAACAGTAATAATTTAATACTGGATACTGTTATACAGTATTTACCCGGCAATTTGAATTGCTCAAATTTTAATTAACAATAAAAAGATATGGAAAAAGATGCGGTAGACTTACGTCAGCAATTCGAGGTTCTGGCACAAAATTTTTCTCAACTCAGTGAGCAGCTATCCCAAGGAAATCAAGATATACAAAATTACGATATTTTCCAATATAAAAAACAGATTGAATCCCTGGGAATCTGTTGCATTAAGTTTCAAGAGTTACGAAATAAAGTGTTTGATGCGGCTAGCTGTCTACCAATTTTCCTAACTAAAACGCTTGACGAAATAGTTGCTCTCAACGATATTAATATTTTGCTTCAGGAACTTCAAGAGGCAGAAAATGAGAGAGTACGCAAAAATGCCTTGCAGGTTCTAGACCGCATTCTTGCCATTATTAAACGCGATCGCGTCGATTTTCCCGCTCTACAGGAATGTCAGCAGCAGGCTAGCGAACTTCGCCATACCATTGCTAATGATTCTAAATGTATAGATTGGCGTGAGGATATCGAATCCTTGGCTTTAGGAAAGCATCCATTGGCAGCATTGCTTGAGCTGGTTGAACGCAGGGAGACTTCGGCCTACATAGATTTGGCTAACCTACAAAAAGTCGTCAAAGAATCATTTCCCAAATCCGGGGAAGAACTATCTGTGGCAGCATTGATGGGACATCTGTGCATTTCAGAGGAATTACTGCGAGAAAGCCCTGCAATTACTACTGCCGAATGTAATAAAACTCCCTCTATGAGAGAATTAAGCGAAGTTGCGGCAACTTCTAGTATAGAAAAACTTCCTGGTGGAGTTAGTGTTCAAGTACCTTCTGAAGAAAACGTAATAACTGAAGATGAGTTAATACTGCCAACAGCGATCAAAAAAGCTAGCAACTCCGAGCAAGTTTCAACTCAGACCGCATCCCAAAAGTCACCTGAAGATACAGGCGAACTAATAGGAACAATTGAAAAAAGCACAGATGAGTTTAGCGTATCAGTAACAGAATGTGAAGCTAAACCTATTTCTTTGGAAGTGGTTCAAGACAGCACGCCTGTTGAGGCTTTACCAGTTACCAGTGGAGAGAACCATAACGATACACAGGGAGACACACCACAGCCTAATGAATTGCTAGTTCAAGACACTGATGAGCCAAATAACAGTCTTTTACAGGGACGGTATCAGCTAAACCATAACCTAAATGCTATCGATGGTAGCGAATCTTGGTTAGGTCAAGATGAAGATTGTTCTGACTACTTGATTAACCTACAGCGCTATCCAGAAAAACAGCCAAATGAGGTTTTACGCCGTATTTGGGATAACCAGCTACGCACCTTATACCGTTTGAGTAGTTCCCCAGGCGCTGAAGAATCTATTCTCACTCTGTACGATGCTGGCATAGATCGCGATTGCCGAGCCTTTGTAATGGTGCTTAACAGTGACTGTAACGGTTATGAAACCTTAGCTACAGCATTTACTAATCGGCAAGATCCCCGGTGGCAAAAATGCAATTGGTTACAGATTAATCAGATAAAGAAAGCCGAAGTTCGCCAACAAATATGGCAGGGACTTCGCCAAATAGCTACGGGAATTGAATTACTTCACAGACAGCAGGTTATTCATCGGAATATCTGCGCGGAAAATATCTACTTTGCTGAGAACCAAGGGCCAGACTCTTGGCGGCTTGGCGGCTTTGAATGGAGCGTTCGTTTAGGTAATGCGTCACATAATTCACCCGTTCAAAGTTGGAACACTCCGCCAGAGTTTTCTGATGAGGAGGCGATTGGCTATACTTTCGATACTGACTGGTATGCCTTCGGTATGCTGGCAGCTCGGTGTTTTTATAAATACTCAGAAGAGCAAGATAAGTCCTCTCCAAACGAACCGTACGATCAAGTCTTGCAAAGGCTGGAAGACAACTATAGTAATTTATCATCTGTCGAGGTTGCTTTGATTCAACAACTGATTACCTCTCGACCTGAAGAGCGTCTGAGGTTTAGTACAGAAATTATTCGAGAACTCGACGAAATTATAAATAAGCTGAACATTGGCATCGGCATCATTGGCGGTGGGAAGAAACAGCCACTTAAGTTGGCATTCAATCCAAAAAACGAAAAAATTAGCGATACTGCACGCCAAGGAGGTTTTGTTCCCAATCCAAGTAAACCAGATGAAGATTATAATTTTAATAACTCGTCACATATAAGTCGACTAAAAAATTTTCTTAGAGAAAATCTGGAGAGTGCCAAGCTGTATCCCATGCGTGGAAAAACTACTTATGTGTTGGCTGGACAACGAATTACTCTTTTGATAGACCAGTTTCAAAAACAACCTGGTCAGCCAGGTACTTGGGATATTGCTTTTGCTTACGATCCTGGCGAACTACGAGGTAATGAAGATGAAAATTTTAAAGAATTGAGAGATATTCCTATTGAAGTTATAATAATTAGCGAAGCAAAAAAAAATCCAACGACAAACGCTAAAAGTCAGAGTTGGAAAGCTTTCCTACCTCAAATTGATGAGAAAAAAGCTCTGCGCGAACCTCTAGCAAAATTCCGAGAGTTTCTACAATGTACTAATCAATTAGAACTTCTGATGCGGGATGCAGAAATTTTTGCTTATCGCATCAAGGATAAAAAAATAGAAGGTACAGATGAGCTTATTTACATTGAAGAAAGAGAACGCGATCACCCAGTATCTTCATTCTGCCAGATTAGAGGAGGAATGCTGGAATTCCTTCAACGAGAGTTTGACTCTGGGAGAAAAGATTGCAAACTCTTCCTACTAACTGACGACAATTCCCTGACTATTGATGGAGGAAGGCAAAAGAACGAAGCCTGGGAATTTGTTCGGATTAATCGCGAACAGAAGTATGCAGAACTGCGACGTGCTACCTCTGATGGAGTACCCCAAAACCCAGCACCAGAATCAGGCTACTTGCGTAGTTGGAATCTTTTTGCTCAAATCAAGGTGATCCAGCGCCGCAAAGATGCTATTGACCGCTTAGAGGATCACTCATATTTACTACAGGCACTCGCAACTCCAAGGCCAATGGATACTAAGTGGATACCACCGCTGGATCGATTAGACACTACTGGCCTAGACAGATCCAAAAAAGCAGCGATTCAAGATATCCTACGAGTACGCCCAATCTACACCCTTCAAGGGCCTCCCGGTACTGGTAAGACTACCCTTGTAGCTCATTTGCTGCGAGAAATTATCGATGAAGATCCAGTCGCACAGGTTCTAGTAACTGCTCAGGCTCACTCCGCTGTAGATGTTCTCAGGGACAAGGTATGGAACGAGGCTTTTCGCGATGTGGATAATGCCCAAAAACCAATTGCTGTTCGTCTTGGGGTAGGAGACGATGCTGAAGGCAATGTTGAAGGCACTGTAGAACAAGTTAGCCGAGATTTGCTCCAAAAAACCTTTAATCAGTTATCCGAATTCTCCTCGCCTTCTGCAATTCAACAAGAGTGGTCTGAAATCCTCGAACAAATGCTCCATGCTCAATCCTCAGCATCAGAACCTGCACTTGCTGAGTTTCAAGAACTTGTCAAACGTGGAGCTAACATCGCCTACTGTACTACCACCGCTGGAGACTTAGAAGAATTGGCAAATAGCAACCAGTCCTTTGACTGGTCAATCGTAGAAGAAGCAGGAAAAGCACATGGCTTTGAGCTTGCGCTACCACTTCAGGCTGGTCATCGCTGGATGCTTCTGGGAGATCACAAACAACTACCGCCATATCGTTACACTGATTACCTTAAATGTCTTACAAACTTAGACCAAGTAGTTAACAATCTGGACAAACTGCCACGTCGCGATCGAAGTTTGCTAGACAACGATTGGCTGCGAAATTGGAAAGACAAAGAAGCTCAAGCTAAAAATGATTTCATCAAATATGCGGAACACAGGCTGACCACTTTTGAGTACCTGTTTGAAAATTTACGCGATTTAGCTTATGGACAGCAAAAAATAACCACTACTGAGTCAGAAGGAGCAGCGGCGGGCAGGCTATCTATGCAGTATCGAATGCACCCGACTATTGGCGACTTAATTTTCAGAACTTTTTACAATGAGGATAAGTTATACGACGAAGAAAATACTTACAATCAACCTGTCACAAATGACGAAGGAAATCCAGAATTAAGAGTTTGCCATCCCTTCATAGAGCCTGGGAATATAAAAGACAAAGCAGTAGTTTGGATTGATATCCCTTGGTATGGTGATGAACCTGAATATGAAGAAGAGGGAGAGAATAAAGCTAAGCCACGTTACACTAATCCCTTTGAAGTTGAAGCAGTCAAAGAATTTTTGAGCAAACTTCGCTATGATAAAGCTCCCGATCAAGCGTTAAAAGTTGCTGTACTTTCTCCATACGCTCAGCAAGTTGCTCTGTTAAGGAAGGAGTTGGATAAACTTGAATTACCTCCTAAAATAGTTCGGAAAGAAAACCTCCGTGCTAGAAAAGGGAAGAATAACCAACCGCCACTTGTACATACAGTAGATTCTTTCCAAGGTAATGAAGCAGACATTGTTATTATTAGCTTGGTTCGGAACAATCATATATTATCAGAAGACAAATTTCCTGACGGAATGGGCTTTCTTAAGGAAGCGAAACGTCTAAATGTGCTCCTGTCTCGTGCGGAGAAGCTATTAGTGCTAGTAGGAAGTTGGAAGTTTTTTGAGCGGCATTTAGAAGATATTAATATCGAGGATCGCCATAACTCTCTTTGGGAATGGAAAAACATCTTTCAGATGTTAAATGAGGGATTTACCAGCGGTCTTGCTCTCAAAATTCCATACAGGCAAATAGTTAAATGCAAAGAGGTTTAATATGGTAACGATGCTCCTCCCATTGAATCGGTATCAAGTCAAATATGAGTTAGCAGAAGGTAGACCATATTCCAAATTAGACCAGTTGGTACTTCGTGCTTTTAAAGAAGAAAAAGCAAAAACAATTCAAGATTTACAGGACATCTTTTGCCTCCCCAATCGACTTCTTGTGGAAGTTATCGTTACACTTGCTCAAGCTGGATGGATTGCTATTAGTCACGATAAAGAAGGCAGTTTTATCCTTACTCGCCAGGGAACTGCTGTCCTTGGTACACCAGATCAGCAGCTACCACCAGGAACTAGCATTCGTTCGGAAATGGCTTTTATTATCATGGAACGTTTTACGGGTGAACTTGTTTCACCTAATGAAATTATCTATCAGAACACTACTCAGCTTAAAGACGATAAAATCGGCGAAAAAACTGTTTGCGATATTGCGTGCAAACTACCGAACAAGATAATAGATAAGAGCTTAGGTATAGAACAGGTACAGCACCTTCTTCGCAGAAAAAGTGGGGAACGTATCCGTTTCATAGCTCCTCCAGCGCTAGTTTCTCAGAATTATTATTGGTTAGCTATGAACGCAGACATAGAACAACAACGGGTGATTGGGTTGCCCGATTGTTGGGAGGGCAGTTTAAAACAGCTTTTACTAGAGGAAGCTGAAAAGTTTGCTCAAAAGTATCCAGAACGAGCCAAAGCAAGCTATGTAAAAGTGCGATCAATTGATCGCACAGATCGCACAAGGCAGACATCAGAAGAGTTTGCTGGTAGTTATTCAACCAAAATAGATTTAAATGACCTGCTGCTGACCCACACCACTCATGTTCAACAATTGGGAAAAGCTTTAACTGAAGAAGCAAAAACAGATATAATAATTACCTCAGCTTTTCTCAAAATAGATAATTTATCAGATGTAAAAGATTGGGTAATTAAAGCTTTAGAACGGGGTGTGAATGTAAGCTTACTATGGGGTTATAAAGACGATAATAATTCAGAAAAACGAACAAAAGAGTGGCTTGAAGGACTCCAAAAACAAGCGAAAAAATTAAAAAGGGGGAATTTGCACTTTAACGAAATACCTACAAACTCCCATGCCAAGCTGCTAATTTATGACACTGAGGAAGGATACCAAGCTTATGTAGGCTCTTACAACTGGCTATCTAAACCAACGAAAGTAGAAGGAAGCCCTAGTGACTTTAATGGTAGTGATGTTACTATCCGCTTGCGTCACCCTGGATTAGTAGCTGATTTATGCCGTTCAGTTGCTGGATTATGGGATACTGAACAAAACAGTTTGTCATCAAATTCTCCTGGTCGTTGGCAACAAATAGCAGCAGATTTGCAAGAGCAAATAGACTTATATAAAACAAAGGAGATGCAAAAAGCTGATGAGTTGCCAACCTCAACTGTTCGTATAGTACACGCTCGCGAACATGCGGCACTAATGCGACAATACCTTCAAAAGGCTCAAAAACGGTGTCTTGTGGTTTCCCATCAAATCGATCCTGATGAACAAGTAGCTGGATTTAGGTTAATAAATCCCTTGCAGAAGCGTTCAAACAATCTAGAGTCTTTAATTGTATTATATGGTGATAAAGAAAGGTTAGGACAAAAAGAAACAGATTTTCCACAACAGGTGGCACAAATTAAAGGGGTTTTGGAGTATAAACAGGGTTGCCACTCTAAAGTTTTTATCGTGGATGAAAGTGCGATAATTAGTAGCTATAACTTTTTGTCGGGCGATCCTTTTAATAAAGCTAAGCGACTGAAGGAAATTGGTATTTTAATTGAAGGTGGAGAAGTGCCGGCTAAGCTTTGGGCAGTATTTTCGGCGTTGAGCGACGGTATGAAAGGCTAAATATGCAAGTCATAGAAACCATTATCCACAAAGCTTCGGGATTTTCAACTTATTTTTTTCATACCCTGATTAAGCAACGTCAAATAATTTTAGCTCTCCGCGACGAAGGAGAGCAGGAACGAGCTTTGCAATAATTATTCAGTTTAAATGTATTTCACCCAGAACAGAAGTTGCCAAAATTTTAGGGTTCTGCTTTAAAAAAGGCACCTTCTAACCGAAATCCTAAATCAATTAGGACTTTGGTACTACATCAAATTAGGAAGTTTGACCCATGCCAGAGAGAGCCGGCGATGACTAAGATGTGAATAACAAACACCCGAATCGTTTGTTCGTTCAATCTCTGAGGACTTCTATGAAATCTAATTTCACTCTGACCTTAAAAAACCGGGTTTCCACAGTTAAATTTTTGCCTCTGTTGATGGCTGCGGCTTCTCTGACGCTATCTGCTAGTGTGATTCCGGCAGCCTTTGCTCAATCGAATGCACCGGATGCGCCGGCACAACAGCAGCGGCGAGAAGGCAAGAACAGGCTGAACTTGACGGAAGAACAAAAGGAACAGATGAAGCTCATCAAGCAAGCCGAGCGGGAGCAGATGAACAACATTCTGACAGATGAGCAAAAAGCTCGTCTAGAAGCGGCTAAAGGAAATCGGGAAAATATGCGTCAGGTTTTGTCTTCGCTGAATCTCACCGCAGAACAACAAGCGCAAATTCAGGAAGTGCGTCGCGCCTCGCAAGAGAAGATGAAAGCAATTCTGACTCCTGAACAGCTTCAGCAGATGGAGCAGTACCGTCAATCGCGCCCAGAAAGAAATCAACAGCAGTAATTAAGGGATTGCAGTAGGGGCGTGAGTCACGCTCCCTAGGATTCGCAAATCGTGAGATGCCCCAAGGAAAAGATGTCAGGAGTTTAGAGCGGGTGCATCTCAGATTTGCCAAAATATTTAGAGTCGCAGCATCTTGCTCCCTACGATTAAGGCAAGCGAGCAAGATGCCGGCACGACAAGTTTACAAAAATGGGATGCTTTCTTTAGAGTGCCGGCTGTAATTGACACAGTAATAAACCAAACCATTGATTCGAGTCAGTCCAAACTTGCACCGGCTCTAATCCTCTGGCTTTGAGATACTGCTGCATCACGTCTAAGTCAAACTTCCGAGAAATTTCTGTCAAAATTGTCTCGCCGGCTGCAAATTCTACGGTTAAATCAAGGGCGCGTAAATAAACACGTTGCTCGCGTAAACTTCGCAAGTGCATTTCTATTTGATGTTGGTCTTCATTATAAAAAGCCCAATGTTCAAATTGTGCGACATCGAAATTTCCCTTAAACCGCCGGTTTAAATGGCGCAGCATATTCAAATTAAACTCAGCCGTGACCCCTTGAGAATCGCTATAAGCCGGCTCCAAAACTTCTTTTGATTTGTGTAAATCAATCCCCAAAAGAAAATATTCTCCGGCTTGCAATGCGCCGGTAATTTGAGAGAAAAAGACATCACATTCACAGGAATTCAAATTACCGAGTGAGCTGCCAAGGAAAGAAATCATCCGGTTTGGCAAACGTGCCGGTGTCAGCTTTTGCAATGCCTGCTCATAGGTTGCAACCAATCCGTGAACTTGCAGCGAAGGATAATCTTTCAATAAATCGCGGGCACTGCTTTCCAAGATGCCGCCACTGACATCAATCGGTAAATAGCGCAGCGGATAACCTTGCTGGTTATAGGCATCTAACAGGATGCGGGTTTTTGTCGAACTGCCGCTGCCGAGTTCCACGATTTCGCACGCGTCTGTTAATTGAGCAATTGAGCCGGCACACCGACGCAGAATCGCCGCCTCAGTTCGCGTTAAGTAATATTCTGGCAGATCGCAAATTTGTTCAAATAACTCAGATCCCCGGTCATCATAAAAATAGCGTGGCGGCAGTGATTTGGGAATTTGCGTTAAACCGCTGATCACATCACTGCCGCCTGTTTGTTCTTCTGCTGAAGCTTGGATCGGGCTAATTAATCGCTCTAGATGCAATCGATCTTCCAGGGTAAATGGATGGCTGGTTGCGCTGGAAAGGGCATTCGCCATGTCAGACTGTCTTGAAAATTTCATCACGCTTTATATCTCAGAAGCACCAACGGGTGACACATCCAGCCTTTCCGCTCACCCTCACACCTGAGTGCGATTTTCCAGGCAGCCACCCGTAAGCTATTGTCGCACGCACCTGACTTTGGCTAAATCTGCCTGAAGTTCAGGGGTTGATGCTGTACCGGCATAACTGCTTTAAGTGGGCAAATTCACGCTACTGGCACAGCGAAAACCGGCTAAGATTTGACGCACGCCGGGATAATACCAATTGCGAAAGCTACATCGCATCGCCCAGGGACGCGTTGCCCAACTGCCCCCTTTCAGCACCCGATGCTCACCGTCAAAGTAAGCTTGGGAATAACCGGCATAGGGATATAATTTAAACCCCTCATACCCATCGAACCACGTTGCTGTCCACTCCCAAACGTTGCCCAGCATATCGTAGCAGCCATAGGCGCTGACGCCGGCTGGGTAAGCATCCACCGGCATTGTGCGATTTTGAATAGGGGCATCTTCTTGGGTTGTATCTTTAACTAGCTGATGATTACACCGGCTGGCATTGGGTTCTGTTTCTCCCCAAGGATAGGTGCGTCGGCTTATTGTTTCCCCATCCCAACCGGCTGCTTTTTCCCATTCCGCTTCTGTGGGTAGTCGTTTGCCGGCAAATTTTGCATACGCTTCCGCTTCGTACCAACTCACGCCACAGACGGGGTGATTGTCATAACTAGGATCGTCTAGCCAGTAAAGCGGCTGTGTAACGGGATTTGCTTGCAACCATTGCCAGCCGGCATTTGACCAAAATTCAGGATTATAATAACCATCGGCTGCCATAAATTGCCAGTATTGCCGGCAAGTGACGGGATAGCGATCAATCCAGTAAGTTTCAAGATAGCGCCGGTGAAGGGGTTTTTCATTATCCATCGCGTCGGCTGAATCGTTCCCCTGTTCAAATTCGCCGGCGGGAATTTGAATCATCTGTGAAGGGGGATGGAGAATTTTAGCTGGGATACGGGGATTCGGGGATTTTTGTAATTCTCTGCCGGCGCTTGCGGCTGCTAGCTGCAACACAAAGGCAATCGTTTCACAGTGTTGACTTTCGTGCTGGATCATGAAGCGCCAAAGACGTTCTTGTTTCTCCAGGGGTGCGGTTTCGAGGTAGGTGAGGACTTTTTCTCGAACAGCATCAAGGTAGTGACGCACTTCTGGCAGGTTTGGCAGTTGCACCCGTTTGGCTTTGGGTAAGCCATCTGCGGCAAATAACTGGTGATATTCAGGAAACGCCGGGGGTAAGCCGGCGCTGCGCTGTAGCAACCACAAGGCTTCCGTATAGGCAATATGTCCTAAGTGCCAGCCAACGGGACTGAACTCAGGATGCGCTTGCCGGCGGAAGGTGGCGTCATCCATTCCTTCAAAAAGTTGCAGAGTGCCGGTGCGACACTGTTGCAAGGCGTTGCGGATGGTGTCTCTACAGTTGATCGATGTTGATATCAAGGTTCTCTCCCACAGTCAAAATGCTATTTTCTGGAAATCGGTTCCAGTTGCCGCCGGCAAACATAGGTTCAGAGGCAATAATTACAGCATCTGGGAAAGTTGGATCGTCCCGCAACCAGTAAAGGGAAGGTGCCGGTGATTTTGTGGAAAACCGGCTGGCAACCATTTGGTGTTTGTCGCTGACGATGATATTGAGTGAGGCATCCGTTTCATGGGATGTTGCCAAATCAGACACCGTGCTTAATGTCGTTTGCAAGGCATCTTTTAAGGAAAGATCGGGATCGGCACTTAATTGAGTATTGAATAGGGCGAAAATATGTTCCGAATCAGTGGTGCCGTCAATCGCTTGGTAAGCGGTATCATTAAGACGCTCTCGAATGGGCCGGTAAAGCGTCTTGCGAAAGTTTTTAATGAAACCGTTGTGCGTGAATAAGATTCGCTGATTCCGAAAAGGCTGGCAATTGCTTAAATCCACCGATTGCCCCCCTGTCGCGCTGCGAACATTAGCGAGGATACATCCTGACTCAATATAGCGACTGAGGTTTTCGAGGTTAAGATCACCCCAAATTGGCAGGGTGTTTTTGTACACAAAAGCATCAGTGTCCCGTTGCGCGTGATGCCAACCAACGCCAAAGCCGTCTGCACTAACGACTCCAGAGGTCATTTCACGGGGTTGGTAGCTTTGAACAATCAGCGAGTGTTCGGGTTTGCTCAGGACATAGTCTAGTAGAATGGGCGGGCCAAAATAGCCAAGGATACGGCACATGAGTAAACCGCGAGCGCTCCGAAGTGTTTAACAATACTTAATATTGTAGAAGCGCAATCATTGACTCTGCCACTATAGAAGTCAATATCGAGCTAAATGCCGGTGCCGGACTGAGGGGTAAGGGTAATGTCAAATGCAATTCTGGTAATTTTCCCCTATTTATATCAGGGGACTTGGGTGTTTGATGATGAGCGAGTGGGGCTTGTCCGCGAGCCTTTTGTTAGCGGGATTCCTGAGATGATTAACAAGCTGGTTCAAGATATTCCTGATGCAAATCAGGGGTTTAAGCTGTTGTTCTCTCAAACTCCTTTCCCAGGCTATCAGATAGAAATGATTTGGCTGAGAGACGAGTATGGGGGCAATTGGTATCGCTGGCGGGCACAAAATTTAGAAGGATGGTTGTGTCCAGCTTTGTTTAAGTATTTTAATCAAGCGCCACAGAAAATTTATTGCAAGGCTGAAAAACTTTCTCGTTAATTCTTGACGGGAAAATTGACAATTGTTGAGCAGTTGTTCGCAAAAGCTTGAGAATTTGCCTGGATTAGGGTAAATGATCCGGGTGAACGGTTTGCTCTGTCAGTTGCCGGTTATAATCTACCCACCTATTTGCTAAGCAAGGTCAGCATCGCTGTATGGGAAAAAGTTAAGCTGCCGGTGGGCGCAAATCGTTCAGGCTAATCCTAATTTTAATAAAACTTACCAAAATAATTGAGATAAATTGTCATTTTGAGGGCGTTAAATCCCCAAAAGAGCTGATTTTACTGAAAAAATCTGATTATTTTTAAAATATTCCTGATGCAGTTTTGGTAATTTGTACTATAATTAAAAAGACAGACCTCCTGAGGGAGCTGGTTATATGAGTATTGCTACTGACTGGAACAGTTCGCACGCGGAGAATCTTCAGCAACAGGTGAAGAGAGACAACCCAGAACTGACAATCTATCCTGAAGATTACAGCCTTCTTACTGATCTATACCAGCTGACGATGGCGGCTTGCTACACCGGCGAAGGTTTAGATCAGCGGCAAGCCAGTTTTGAACTGTTTGCCCGCAAGTTGCCGGCAGGCTATGGCTATTTAATTGCGATGGGACTAGCGCAGGCGTTGGACTACCTGGAGCAATTTCACTTTACGCCAGAGCAAATTGCCGCGTTGCAGGCAACGGGAATTTTTACAGATGCCCCAGATAGATTTTGGTCTTTGCTGGAGGAGGGACGTTTCACCGGCGATGTTTGGGCGGTGCAGGAGGGAACGGCGATTTTTCCCTATGAACCGCTTTTACGTGTGGAAGCACCCCTGTGGCAGGCGCAACTGGTGGAAACTTATCTGCTGAACACCTTAAATTACCAAACCTTGATCGCAACACGGGCAGCCCGTCTGCGGGATGTAGCCGGCCCTCAAGCGACGCTGATGGAATTTGGGACGCGACGAGCTTTTGGCCCCCAGGCGTCTCTGTGGGCGGCACGGGCGGCACTGGCGGCGGGTTTGGATGCCACTTCTAATGTTTTGGCGGCGTTGAAATTGGGGCGCAAACCCACCGGCACGATGGCACACGCACTGGTAATGGCGCTATCGGCAACCTCTGGCAGTGAGGGGCAGGCGTTTACAGCGTTTCACCACTATTTCCCCGGTGCGCCGCTATTGATAGATACTTACGATACGATTGCGGCGGCGCAGGAATTAGCCCACCGGCTGCAAACGGGAGAAATGGAGTTGCGCGGGGTGCGGCTGGATTCTGGGGATTTAGTTAAGTTATCTCAGGAGGTTCGGGCGATCTTGCCGGGGGTTCCTATTTTTGCTAGCGGGGATTTGGATGAGTGGGAAATTGGGCGGTTGCAAGCTGCCGGCGCGACTATTGACGGTTATGGGTTGGGAACGCGACTGGTGACGGGAACGCCGGTGAATGGGGTTTACAAATTGGTGGAAATTGATGGGGTGCCGGTGATGAAAAAATCTCCCGATAAGGGGACTTATCCGGGGCGCAAGCAGATTTTTCGCCGGCTGGAAGGGGGGCAAGTTCAAGAAGATATTTTGGGATTGGTGACGGAGGGGGAAACTGGAAAAGAATTGCAATCCAAAATTGAATTGTTGCAACTGGTTATGAAGCAGGGTAAACGCTTGCTGCCGGCAGAACCGCTGGAAGCGATCGCTCAGCGCACGGCTGCTTCGGTTGCGAGTTTGCCGTCTGAGGCACGCCGGTTACATGATGCGGTTGGGGTGCCGGTGGAACTTTCTGCCGAGTTGCAAATGCTTACGCAACAAACGAGAAATTCGTAGTTGTTTTGTATTGGCTCTGATAGGAGGGACTTTTGAAGATATTAAACCACAGATGCACACAGATAAACACAGATTAATACAGATGATTTATCTAGTTTTGCCAGGGTGGTAATGATGGGGAGGATGGGTTAATCGAGAGTTCTGCTGATTGAATCTTTGTTGTTTTAACTTGAATTTCAAATGGTTAAGATTGCTTTATTTGGGACAAGTGCTGATCCGCCAACAATTGGTCACCAAAAGATTCTCGGTTGGCTGTCTCAACAGTTTGATGAGGTGGCAGTTTGGGCGTCTGATAATCCGTTTAAATCTCATCAAACTCCGCTGGAACATCGAGAGAGAATGCTGCGGTTATTGATTGAGGATATTTCGCCGCGCCGGCATAATATTGCTGTTCATCCAGAACTGAGTAGTCCGAGGACTCTCACAACAGTAGAACGCGCTCGCTCTTTATGGCAAAATGCGGATTTTACTTTGGTAATTGGTTCGGATTTGGTGAGTCAGTTGCCTCGCTGGTATTGTGTTGATGAGTTGTTGCAACAAGTTAAATTATTGGTAGTGCCGAGATCGTCTTATACGTTAGAAGAGGGGGATTTAGAACCGCTGAAACAGATGGGCGCACAAGTGGCAATTGCGGATTTAACTGCGCCGGCTGTCTCTTCTACTGCATATCGTGAGAGAGGGGAGACGGAGGCATTAACGCCGCCGGTTGAGGCTTATATCCATCAAGAGCATTTGTATGTATGCAAAGATGCGCTTAGGTCGAATTTAAAACATTAGTAATATTCAGGGTAAGTAAGGCATTTGAAACATTTTGAATGTGACATTCCCCTAACAAACATGGCAGTGCCGGTGGAAAAACAAGGGCGAACACAAAGTTCACTAGCAGACTTCAAAGTTGGGGTCGATAATGTTATTTTCTCGGTTGATACGGCACAAAACCGGCTGCTAGTGTTGTTAGTTATGCGGCAAGACGAACCGTTTTTTGGTCAGTGGAGTCTGCCAGGAACACTTGTTCGTCAAGGAGAATCTCTTGAAGATGCTGCTTACCGAATTTTGGCTGAGAAAATTCGGGTACAAAATTTGTATTTAGAGCAGTTATACACCTTCGGGGGGCCGGGGCGCGATCCCAGAGAATCTCCAAATAGTTTTGGTGTGCGCTACCTTGCGGTTAGTTACTTTGCGCTAGTGCGGTTTGAGGAAGCCGAATTAATTGCGAATGGGGTTGCCGGTATTGCTTGGTATCCGCTTGATCGTGTGCCGCAACTTGCCTTTGATCACAATCAAATTTTGCAGTATGGCTACCGCCGGCTGCGAAATAAATTGGAATATAGTCCCGTTGCTTTTGAAGTGTTGCCCGAAGTATTTACTTTAAGTGACCTTTATCAACTTTACACAACAGTTTTGGGAGAAAATTTCTCAGATTACTCTAATTTCCGCACGCGTCTGCTGAAGTTGGGGTTTTTATATGATACGAAAGTTAAGGTTTCACGCGGTGCCGGTCGTCCGGCCACTTTATACCGATTTGATGCGGAAGCATTTGCACGATTAAAAGATAAGCCATTGGTTTTTATTTAAACGTAAACTTTGCAGCTAAAATGTGAATGAATTCATAAATATTTGACGTTAAAAAACATTTGTGAGGAACAACATGAAGATTGCAATTGCCCAACTCAATCCCACAGTCGGTGATTTAACCGGCAACGCTCAGCAGATTTTGAGTGCTGCGAGAAAGGCTGCTGAAAATAATGTTCGTTTATTGCTAACGCCAGAGTTATCTTTATGCGGTTATCCCCCACGAGATTTACTGTTAGCGCCGAGTTTCGTTGAGGAGATGTCAGTCGTTTTGCAGCAGTTAGCGCAAGATCTGCCGGCATCTATTGCAGTATTGGTAGGAACAGTCGATCCGAATCCGCGAGTGAGTCTTACTGGCGGCAAGCCTTTATTTAATAGCATTGCTTTGCTAGAAAAAGGCAGTGTGCGGCAGATGTTTCACAAGCGTTTGTTGCCTACTTATGATGTTTTTGATGAGTATCGCTATTTTGAGCCGGCTGGTGAAAGCAACTTTTTTACCCTAGATGATGTCCGCATTGGAGTCACAATTTGCGAGGATTTGTGGAATGACGAGGAATTTTGGGGAAAGCGTACTTATGCCACGAATCCAATTGCTGACTTAGCTCAACTTGGTGTCGATTTGCTCATTAACTTATCGGCTTCGCCTTACAGTGTAGGAAAGCACAAATTGCGAGAGTCAATGTTGCGGCATACAGCGACACGCTTCAAGCAACCAATCATTTATACGAATCAAGTTGGGGGAAATGACGACTTAATTTTTGATGGTGGCAGTGTGGCGTTTAACCGTGCCGGTGAAGTCGTGTGTCGTGCCGGCGCGTTTGTGGTGGATTTCGTGCAAATAGAATTTGATGAAACCCAGCACGATATTTTGCCGGCATCCATCGTGCAGCCACCAGAAAATGAAGACGCAGAAATCTTTTCTGCATTAGTTTTAGGCGTGCGAGATTATGCGCGTAAATGTGGTTTTTCTAAGGTTGTCATTGGCTTAAGTGGCGGAATTGATTCATCTTTGGTAGCAGCAATTGCGGTGGAAGCTTTAGGGAAAGAAAACGTCCTCGGCATTCTCATGCCATCTCCTTACAGTTCAGCTCATTCTGTAACAGATGCGCTGAAATTAGCAGAAAATTTGGGAATTCAGACTCACACTTTGGCTATCGGTGAGTTAATGAAAGATTACGATAAAACACTGGCTGATGTGTTTGCCGGCACTGCTTTTGGTATTGCAGAAGAAAACTTGCAATCTCGAATTCGTGGAAACTTATTAATGGCAATTTCTAACAAATTCGGTCATTTACTGATTTCCACCGGCAACAAATCAGAAATGGCAGTAGGTTACTGCACCCTTTACGGTGATATGAATGGCGGATTGGCTGCAATTGCCGACGTGCCAAAAACGCGGGTTTATTCTATCTGCCGGTGGCTTAATAATAGCTGGAAAGCTGAGGAGGTGGGGAACGGTGGAACCAAGGAAATTATTCCAGAAAATGTGATTGTGAAGCCACCCAGCGCTGAACTAAAACCTGGTCAAGTCGATCAAGATTCATTGCCAGATTATGATACTTTAGATGATATTTTGCATCGATTTATCCACAATCATGAATCTCCGGCTGATATTGTTGCGGCGGGACACGAAAGCGCTGTCGTTGAGCGAGTAGTGAAGCTGGTAAATATTGCGGAATTTAAGCGCCGGCAAGCGCCTCCGGGATTAAAAGTGACAGATCGCGCTTTTGGTACGGGTTGGCGGATGCCAATTGCCAGCAAGCGCAGTGCTTTGACAGCGCAGTTGCATAAACCAGCATCGGTTTCTTCTTGAGAATTTACATCAGCTAAGTGAGGTTTTTAGGAATAAAAGTAAAGCCGGTTAATGATGCCGGCTTATTTTTTTGTACCTGAATTAATTTAATTTTCAGGGTTTGAAAAGACAAACAATTCCAGCAATTTTTCCTAAATATGGTGGAGATTAATCAAGGTTAATGGATGGATTAATCGGTTCATCAACTATTTCACTGTAGTCAGGTGAAGTTAGTAATTCATTCCAGATAGCTTTAAGCTCAGGATCATTGGGATTTTTGCTGCGAAGTTCAGTTAGAAGGCTAAGGGCTTTATACCAATAGCCGGCTTGTCGGTAACGAATAATACGCTCTTTAGGTGAGGCTTCTTGTAACTGCTCAATGAACTCGGAACTGGGTGAAATTCTGTGAATTGCTCCCTCAAAGAAAATACCATCTTCTAGCTTTTGCGGATCACAATGAATTGAGAGATACCAGCGATAAAGCTTGCCAATTTCCAGAGGTTGAAAGCCAGGAGGAAGATGCAAGTTAATAAACCCTGGTGTTTCTGGTATTTGTATCTTCTCTGAATTTTGAATAACCTTATCTTGATCATCCAAAATTACAAAACTTACAAAGGCGATATCTTTGGATGCATAGGGAATATAAAACAAAAAGGTAGGAGATTCGGCAATTGTTTCTGCCTTGGTACTGAAAAAGGAAACCGGAGCATTACTGACAGCCGGACATTTAGAATCAGGTGGACGAGTTCCACTGCCTTTTTGAGGGCCGTCCGGTGTGCCTACAGGGGGCACTGGCGGTGGGGCTTGGCTAATTTTAATGATTGACTGCGTTGGAATTGCTAAGGCGTTGTGTGTGAAGCCGGCAATCATTCCCAAAGTAATAAAAACTGCAAGTTTTATGGACGAGAAAAGTGGTTTCATAGAAGTATAGAACTGTTTATTTTTAGGATCGCGTTTGAAATTTACTGGCGACTGCCACAACTGTGCCGGTGGTCATTAAGGCGAATGCTGAAGGGACAAGCGGCAGCCAAGCGCCTTGTAAAAAGAAACCCAAACAGAGCAGCGATAAAATAGTTAAGGCAAGCGCCGTTGCCAGGAACAGCCGCAAGGGTGATTTTTGCAAATACCAAACAATTATTCCACCAAAGAATGACCAAAACCAAATCAAAATCCCCTCGCCCCACAAAGGCAACCACCATATCAGAGGACGCGTATCTAATACGGCACTAATCATTTGACTGATTACGTGTGCCTGAACAAATAACCCTTTCAGTGGGCCAATGGGTGTGTTAAATTCATAGTTTTGAAAAATATCATCTCCACCAATTAGAACAATTTTTCCTTGAATCCAGTTTGGCTCAAATTGACTATTTAGAATGTCTCGGACTGTCAGCTTTCGGGCAATGTCAGACGTAGCGCGATAATTAATTAGAATTTGGCTGCCCTTGTCATCAAAATTTTGATAAGCGCCACTATGGCGTTTTAATCTTTCAAAAACGGTATTGCGGAAATACAAATCATTCCTAATATTGTAATTGCATTGAATTCCTTGTTTATGCAGATATCTATAGGCAATTTGAAAACTAAAAGAATAGTGGGTATTGCAAGCATCAAAAGTAGAAGTAGGATTGAGAGTGCGAAATAATAAATATCGGCGGTAAATTGAGTTTGAATCTTTGGGTAAATTATCAAAGCCGACTTGTTCAAGCGGGCTTGCTGGCGGGGGTTCAATTCCTTTTGTATTAACAGTAAAGTTACAGATAGTAATTAGATGCTTGTTATTTTTTAATTGAGCTGATAAGGCTTCATTTCCGGGCTGCTGAGGTCGATCACGATAGATATTTAAGCCAATGACTGCCGGTTGATACTGAGCGAGTTTCTCTATTAGTTTCGCAATTTTAGCATCTGGCAGGAGATAACCTTCATCATTCTCAAGATCATCGCGATCTGCTGCAACGATTAGAAGACGAGAATCAGCCGGCTCAGAGGGGCGCAACTGCATGAATCGATCATAGGTTTGCAGTTCTGATGTTTGAAAAATACCAAATGTTCTTAATCCCATTAATAGGGTTGTTATCATTAAGCTTATCGCCAATACCTGCCAAAGTTTCTGCCGTTTTTTAGCTTCTTCATTACGCTTTCGCAAGCCTATCCAAGTGGGCGGTTCTTCAGCCGGATTATCAAAAAGTGTGGGCAACCAACTCGCACAGGGATACTCATTATCAAGACTTTCAAGCAACCTTTTTCTTGCTTCTCGCACGGAACTGCGTAAAGATTTTTGATCTTCTGCAAATGCCTTAAGAAAATATTGTAAAAACTTCTGCGCTGCTTCATCCGGCACTCTTTCACGCATGACAATAATTGCCGGCATTTGTAGAGAAGCCAAATCTCTGGCTAACCCTAACCCATCACAAGAGTTAAAAATCGCTAAACAAAGACCTTGTTTAATGGCATTTTCTAGACCATGCTTTAAATCTTCAATGGTGATGCTTTCAGTTTCATTAATATACAACTTTCCTTGGTAATTTTCTGATTCGCTAGAACTATGGCCGGCAAAGAACAAAATATCCCAGCTTTGCTCCCAAAGTTCATCACTTAACTGTTCGCGCCGGCTTGCAATAAGTGGTTGTATATAGGCATCCGGCAATCGATCTTTGAGCAACTCTAAATCAGCTTCCACATTGATATCTGTGCTATCGCCCAAAATTACTAAAATTTTGACTTTAGATTTGAGAAATTTCGGCACAAATTCTTTTTTTTCTATCGTGAGCCGGCTTAAACTCGGTTCAACGTTATAACGACCATCTAAAAGATCCCAAAGATGCCAAGGCAGTCGCCAAAGTTGAAATTCATCTGTTTGGATAATAAACCTGGTTTCTTCTTTTTTCTGGCTGAAGGTTTCTACCAATTTATCCCTAATCGGTTGAAATTGCCAATAGCTAGAATTCAGCCACTCATTGAGACTCAAATATAACTCTGACGCTGATTCAGAAATTGAAATATGAGTAGTTTGCCCTTTGATGGGTTCCAGTTTTCGATAAGAACCCAACTCGCTTTCACGATAGCTTGATTTCCAATTCTCATATTGTTGAGGAAGCAGGGGTGCCGGCGGCAGTTTACCAGCCATCACGGTAGGGGATGTGCCATTATCCTCAATTCGTAGTCTTACCAGAAAACCTCTATCAAAGTCGCCGTCGCCAATTTCTAAAATTGCTAGCTTAGTCATTGCTTCCCAGGAGTTATTGTTTGAATTAAATCACAAAGTTTTCCGTAACATTGGCATCCTCAAGTGCCAGCTTTACACTGAAAAAATCTCCCGGATCTCCCTTAAATTCGAGTTGAATGGCATTGTCAGAATTTCTTGATTGAACAGAAAGTACAGTTTCTCCAGATTCATCCACTACAATTAGGTGCAAGTTAGGCGGCAAATACGTTTGCTGAGCAACAGGATACACCCGCAAATGAATGTTAGTTTTTTCTTGAGCTTCTGGCATCAGTGTTACCACCAGTACAACTTGATGCTCGTTCAGTTGCATTCCTAAGTCGATAATCTTAGCCCTTCTAATGCCGGCTTGAGAATGGCTGCGAGTGATTTTCCTCAAGCTGAGAGATGCTTCCCGGCGAGTTCTCTCATTCTGAGTGTTATTCAGCAAATTAGTTAATGCTTGGATCGCATCTTCGTTATTAGGCGCAATGTGACCCAATAAATCAACAATTTTCAATTGAGTTCCTTGATCTCGGCTATTTTGTAAAAGTTCAATGAGTGTGGAAATTGCCTCCTGTTGGTTAGAAGCCGGCTTTCTAACGCCAGCATTTCTATACGCTAAATTGGCTGGGTGTGTGCCTAATATATCTAAAACTTCTTCCATTTCCTGCCAGCCGGCATTGAATATACTCTGAAACCATTGACTTAAATTGTTCGGGGATGGAGTGCTAGGTGCTTCAACAAAATCGCCCATTCTTCGGTTATAAAGTTGCTGTCTCCATTGATCATTTCCTAACAATGCCGCCCATTTTTCAAAAGGTACATCAATTTGCAACCGGGGTGAATAGAGAGAAGAATCGCCTAAAACTTGCAATAATTTTGTGACTTCTGCTTCAGATAAAATCGGCAATTCTGTAACTTCTTCTCGCACAGATAATCCAAACGTAATCTGCATCACAGATAAATTTTCGGTTAACGCTTCTATTGGCAAAGAATAAGTGCGTTCTTTGTGGTGATATTTGCCATCATTTTTTAATTTTCGATGCGTGGTGAAACCGCAAACTTGCAACGAACACTCATCCTCATCTTCATCCAAATTTATCGGCACTGCGATATAATAGTCAGCAGCCCATTTGGGATTATCTACCCACTCTTGAGGCACACATAATTCTTTGGTATCAGCACTGTCACTTGGAATTAATACCAGTCTGGTTTGACCAAATTGAATTGCTGTGCCGGTGACAACTTCCCAAATTGCAGATAAACTTTCCTCATTAGGCCATAATGAAGGTGTAGCGATAGATTTTTCTTCTGTAAGCCATTCCTCCATCCATTTGAGGAAAGTCACCACACAAAGACGATTGAGATAAGCGTTATAACGGGAGATTGGATTTGAATGGCACTGAGCTTGCTGCCATGCGTTTTCTTGTTCTGCCGGCAAGATATGCAAATCCAAATAATTTGTTTCAGAACGCTGTAATTGATTGCCACTAAACATGATTTGACTTTCCCTAATTTAATTGAAAAAACTTCGCAAACATTCATTTAAGATATTTTCAAACTTGTCCGGTTCTGTTTGATTTTTCAGGGCTGTATCTAAAACCTTATTAGATGAATAAAGCAAAGATTGATATAGATTTGTTAACCATTGCTCTATATATTCTTTAATCCATGTATTAAGCCGATTGATTAAATCATCTTGTAGCTTATGCTTTGCAGTCCGAATTTTAGCCGTCACTTCTGCCTGGTTCATGCCAAGTCGAGCCGCAACTTTTTGTTCATCTAAATGTTGTCCATAGCAAAGCTGTAAAACTTCTCGTTCTACAGGTTCAAGTTCTTTGATTGCTTTAACTAAAGCGGCTTGAATCAAATCTGAGTGGTGAGGAGTTTGATAATCTTTTTCTAACCAGCCACTTACATAATGTGCCACCCATTGATTAGGTTGCGCCATTTCCGCTAAAGCTTTCAGTAATTTAATTTTGATGGTGTCAAGTCGGCGAGAAATCGAGCCTTGTGTAATTCCCAAACTAACTGTCACTTGTTTTTGTGTGAATCCAGCTCCATAATATAGTAGTAAAATTTTGTGTTGTTCTGGTTTTAAAGTTTGCAGATGCCGGCGTAATGCTAAATCAGTTTTACTTGCCAACTTTTGCCAATTTTCTCCAGAATCTTCTGTTTCTACAACGTCTTGCCATTCTATTTTTACAGCCGGCTGAGGTTGTTCAGACGTAACTTCATGTCCAACTTCTTGAAGTGCTTCAATAGAATAGCTCGGTATAATTGATTTGGGATAATTTTGTAAAGCGGAAATGCAAAATTCCATCCAACCTTGAATTTGCTCTCTGTTAATGTTTGAGCCGGCAGACACTTCATGCGGTGCCGCAGCAAGGGACTTTTCCACGTTGTAACACTGAGCAACTGCCTGAAAATCTTCACTATCTGGATCGGGCCATTTTTGGCCGGCTTTCCGAGTGGGGTTTTTAACTTTGTTCATTAAATAAACTTGTTTAAAGTATTTCCGTGCAAACAAACACCTAGAAATATCTGGTTCCCGTTGTCCCGCTGTTTGCAGCGCTTCTTTTAACTCTTTATCACTTGTCTTACAAAGCAAGCGCCACCGCGAAAATTTATTAACAGCCGTTGCAGATTTAACAGTTTTTATAACAACTTCCTGAACATAAGTTTCTAGACTTGCTCCTTGAGAAGCTTCATAACCGGCTAAAATTTTCAAAAGATTGTTGAGGTCATAAATACTGACTCTAGCAAGACAAAGGAATTCGTCCCACGGACGATCAATTGAGTTTATATATATAGTTCTAGCAGCATGATAGCAATTTGCTTCAAAGTAACTTGCTAAGTGTTCTAATGCTAGCTGCTTCCTATTTTCTGGTTCCCAATCTTGCTGCCGGTCTGAAGTTGTTTCAAGTGCTAGATTCATCCAAAATTGCACCAGGCTTTTGCCTTGATCTGGTATACGACATAACCGGGAAAACGAATCGAGATTTTTTTCGTATAACGCAAAATTACGTTGCAAAGGAAGGTTATATCTCCACTGAATTACCTGCCCGAAATTTCGAGTATCAAGCATAAGATACATAGAAAATTTGTCGCGGTTATCCAAACGATCTGGCAATCTGGGGATGCTGTCCTGGTACAAAAAATTGGACATTTTAGCCGAGTCTCCGAGAGCAATAAAGAAAGTATATATTTTCCTGACCCTAGATGTGATACAGGGTGCATCTCACTTTTGCAAAAATACCCAGCGATAGGAAAGCCAGCTATACAAACAAAGCCGGCTACATCCGGGTGATTCGTTTTCATTTCCCCAGGCTTTAAGGCTGTGGACAATGGACAAAACGGGATACGCTCTTGATAAATCACCTTTAAAGGTACTGACTCCCTGATATCAATTTATTAGGGAGCGGGTTGCACCGAATATGCAGGTGTATTCTGTTTTTGAAAATTTTTTTTGTAAACACCGGCAAAGATACAAAGCCTTACCTTACCGTGATCGGGTTCGCCGGCATCCACGGTACAGAACGCTTGCTAGCAGTCAAAAAAGACATTCAGCACTTAATACCTCTTCTATTTACCAGCCCTGAAATTCCGGCTTCTATCAAATCCGAATAAAGCTAGTAAATTAGCAATGTGAGTGCCGATTTTACTTCAAAATAACAGCTAAAAATATTAATAAAAAACATCAAAAGGAGCGCGAAGGCAGGGAAACCCCATGCTTTTCACGCTCCTTGTTTATTAGGCTACAGAGCTAGCTCATTTTAGACTCAACTCTGGAATTTACTATGACTCTAAAACTTGGCGAATACGCCGTTCTAAACGTTCGAGATCCAGCCCTCCTTCGTCACGACTGATTCGGCGCACAGTTGCGTTGACATTGCCCAAATCTACTAGCAAATCTTGCAGGATATCTTGTTGCTGACGCGCTTGAGTTACCTCACGCGGTTCTTGCACTAAATCGCGCACAATCGTGTCTTCAGCACGCGCAGCGACAATCGGATTTGTTTGCCCTTCTACATGAACAAAAGTTCGTCGCCCTGGACCCCGATCTTCCTCAACCGGCACCAGCGCTGTGACTTGATCGGAGCGCACGTATTTGCCGAATCCCAGATGAACTAACATGGAAGATTGGATTTTCATAATCGCAAAACAATGGGTTTGTGACTTACTTCTATTTTAGCTTATAACCAACGGCTTTGCAGCCCTAAGAATGCGGATTTTACGGTATAAATATAGGGTTATTTCGTTAAGCTTGAATCTTGATTTTTAGCAATTTTTTGATAAATAGTTAAAAACTATGTTCCCATGAAAAATTTAGCAGCCTGTGCTTTTAATTGTTGCGTTTTCAAGTAATTTATACCTAAACAGTTTACCTAAATTCTAGAATATGTTGGGCAGTAGGAGCCGGCTTTTCTAAATGGGGAGTGTGACCGCAGTTAGAGAGCCAAATGAGCTGTGAATTCTTGATATTTTGCTTAAACTTCCTCGCATCGTCAGTTCCCAAATCATTATCAAGTTCTCCCCATAAAATTTGCGTTGGGGTATTGAGGAGGGGAATTTTATCCTCTAGCCCAGCGTAACTTCCACTTTTGGTAAAGTTGCTCAACGCTTCATGCCAAGCCGGCATTTCCATGTGTAAACAAACGCATCTTAAAGCCTCAAGCGAATGGGAATCCCAACCGCTGAGGCTGCCAAGTGTCAAGGCTTGGAGTTTTCGCTGTCGCCAAAATTCAACCGCTAAATAGTCAAAAGGAGGAAATAACAATTGCCCGATAGACAACCAACTTGAATAACCGAGGCTATTGATTAAAATTAGCTTTTTAACGGCTTCGGGATAGGTGAGCGCGAAATCAATTGCTGCGGCACCGCCCATTGAAGCTCCTATTAAAATTACTGGTTGATCAATTAAGCTTTTCCAGCAATAATAAAGATGCGTTTTAAGAGTTGCCGGGGTAAATGAAAGCCCTGATAGTCGCTCTGTAAAACCAAATCCCAATAAATCAAAAAGCCAAGTTTCGTTGTGGTTAGCTAGGAGGGGAAGAAGTCGGGAAAACTCTAGCATAGAACTATCAAAACCATGCAGCAAGACGAGGGGAGTCCCACCAATTCCTTGTCGCACGCAGGCGGTGGCAATCGGTTGGGAATGGAGGGGTGTAAGAATGGGAATTTGCTGGATTTTCTGGGCGAGAGAAATTGAGGTAGATTCTCTTAAAAAGTTGACTGCCGGCGGCAGAAAGCTAGCAAATTTATGTGCAGACATATTGCATCCTGAAAGTTACCTTAATAGCCAGCATTTTATTTACTCTCAGGATCTAAAGTATCTAGGCGATCACGTAAATTATCTAACTCTTGCCGAGATCGCTCTAGTTGAGCTGCAGGCACGGTTAAATCTTCTTTCGTTACGCCTTGTGAAGGGGAACTTTCTATTAGTTGACGAATTTGATCTAAACAAGCACTCAACCCCGCAGCAAATTCATACCGGCTTACAGGTTGATCGCCGCGAAACGTATCATCGGGATAGCCGGCAAAGCAACCGTAAGTCATACTCTTTTGCGGTGCGGCTTGCTCTATCTGTTGCGGTTGTTGTGCGATAGCTGCCGGCGCTACTATCAATGTCATTCCTAAAATAACTGTAGCGGGATGATAAAAGCTTTTAAAAAAGTTTAACATCGGTTTTCACCTCTTAAGAAAGTTAGGTTTTTTTCAAATAAGTCGGCGTTTGTCTAGATAAAAGTTGAGAAAAAAGAAAGCAGACTTTATCCATAGTCTGACACATTAAAATCCCTGACTGCTCACCCCTGATATCTACGTCTGCGGGTGGGTGAAGTGACGCTTGTATCGGTGTTAATGTTTCTTACTGAAAAGTCAGGCTCAATTTTTATTATGAAATCCCAAAAGGAAATTTGGCGCGTTATCCTTGCTGTCGCTATGGTAGTAGTCGGAGTGCTGCATTTTGCCGTACCCGTTCCATTTGTGAGAATCGTGCCACCGCAACTTCCGTATCCGCTAGAATTGGTCTATATTAGCGGCTTTTTTGAAATTTTGGGTGGAATCGGGCTATTAGTCCCGCCGGTGAGTCGTGCAGCAGCTTGGGGACTCATTGCACTTTTTATCGCTGTGTTTCCAGCCAATATTAACCAGGCTGTCAATAGCATCCCAATTGAAGGAATTCCTCACATTCCAATCCTCTATTGGATAAGGCTACCTTTCCAAGCAGTTTTTATAGCTTGGGCTTGGTTATATACCCCACCGAATGAGGGAAATCAGCAAGCTTCAATTATTCCTAATCTACCTAAATTAAGTAAAGACTAGAGTTTAACTAAAGTTAATTTTTTGTTTGAAAACCGCAGATGCTGGCTAAGTGACAGAAAGTTGAAAGCAAAAGAGCTTATGGCGAGCGGTTTTAGGAAAGGGAAAGTCATCGGGGTGGGCAAATGCCGGTTAATCCAGTGCTTCCTCTTCTATTTGCCATTTTTGTAATAGTTCAAAAGGATTAAACCCGCGATATTGCAGGTAATTCCATAACTTTGATTTGGTTTTTGGATCGAGCTGGCGAAAAGTATCGATACTGTACTTTCGCATCACTTTAGCTTTTAATCCAGCCAGTTGATCTATTTCCTCACCCTCCATTTGTTCAAGGTGTTCGTTCCAGGCTTGATCAAACAAATCCATAGAAATTCCTTTTTCCATGCATTTGCGCCTCATCACAGATTTGCCATATTTTTTTGTATAAGAGGCAATTAGGTTAGCCGCTAACTTTGAATCGGATTGAGCGCCCATTTCTTGAAGGTAATTAATCGCTTCTAAAACTTCGCTTTGCTCAAAGCCTTTCTCATGTGCTTTTTTGCGAAGTTCGGCAGCGCTATAGTCGCGGCGAGACAAAATGTTATAGAAATAGTCAATACAACTGCTCATGAAGACAATAACCTGCTTTAATAATGAAATTACTCGCTATTAAATTATAAAACAAATTTAAAAGCTGAATAAATTAAAGAAACTACCCTGTCTTTCCAGTATGTCAGAATCGATTTATTAGTAAACTTCTTCAATATTGTCTATAATAGTCAGGAAGAAAAGGTTACTAACTGTCCCGCCTATCTAACCTTAAACGCGGTTACACGCTACCGTAACCAATCATGCCGGTGAATAACAAAGAGCAACTGTTTGATCTGTGGGCACCTTCCTACGACTCTCTTTTCCCCTCTGTCATTTATCAAGCAATTCACCAAAGGTTGCTTGAATATATTGATTTACCTCCTCAACCCAATGTTTTGGATCTAGGTTGTGGAACAGGCCGGCTGCTTTCAAGATTGGCCGCTACTTTTCCAGATTTGCGTGGCACCGGCTTAGATTTATCTGCTCAAATGATCCGTCAAGCCCGCAGCCGCAATCATCACCGGCCTCGTCTTATTTACATACAAGGAAACGCCCTTGCACTTCCCTTTGCAGATGGTCAGTTTAATGCTATTTTCAACACCCTGAGTTTTTTGCACTACCCCTCCCCTGAACAAGTGTTTGCAGAAGTCAGCCGGGTCTTGCAAAAAGGTGGAAAGTTTTATTTAGTTGATATTACCACCAACCAGCAATCCCAGCCTCACTATTTAGGGGTTTCTCCCGGTGATATCCGGTTTTACAGTTCGCAAGCTCGTGAACTATTGGGAATTGAATCAGGATTTAATTGTGTGGGTCATTACTATTTGTTAGGGCCGGTTTTGTTAACCATTTTTGCTCACCCCTCCTAAGCCTTAAAGAGTAATTAGGATGACTCATGGGAATCACCGGCTATCAAGACAGCGAATAAACTCCAAAAAGTACGGAGAAATGCGGCACCCACGACAAACAGCATTAAACTAGCGAATGCTGCGAAGGGAGCGGTAATCAATAGCAGTAACCAAGCGAACAGTGCAATGCTTAAAATTGACTTTTTCATCGTCAATGCTTCTCAGTCAGTTTGATAATCCTTTGAATATATTTTACCAATTCGTCTCATGAAATTGTGTATGCCGGGGTGTAGAGATTTCCACCCTCAGCGATCATACCTCTGTCTTTAGACATCCTCTAACTTTCTGCCGGCACGATATTTTAAATGTTTCGCTACCCAATAATTTGTACAAATACTATTCGGTTTCGAGGGTCGTCTAAATCGAAAAATCCTACAGATTGCCAAGTGACTAAAGCCAATTTCTCCTCAGCAAATAAACTCCTGACGGGGTGAAAACCCCGCCAGAACTTAACTTTAGCCCAACATGATATTAGATGACAGCAGAGGCAATTTGTCTAACTACACTTGGACAAAATCATTAACATTGATAAAGCCGTCTTGCACTCCACTTAAAGAAGCAAGAAGTTCATCACCGGCACTAATCAAAGCAGCGTTATTACCCGCAGTAATGGTGAGATTCTCGAAGGTTAAACCGGCACTTAAACCCAGCAAATCTTCCCCATCTGTGAAATCGGTAATCGTATCGCTGCCGGCACCCGATTTCAGCACAAAACGATCATTGCCGGCACCACCGATTAAGCTGTCATTCCCCATATCCCCATTGAGAATATCATCGCCACTACCGCCGATCAGTGTGTCATCATCTTTGCCGCCGTGGAGGGTATCATTGCCATCACCGCCATCCAAAAGATCCGCACCCGCGTTGCCGTAGAGTGCATCATTGCCGGCATCCCCGCTCAGGGTATCATCGCCGGTATTGCCAATGAGAATATCTTCGTCTTTGCCGCCGCTCTGGGTATCATTACCATTACCACCATCGAGGAGATCATTGCCCACATTGCCGTTGAGGTAGTCGTTGCCATCACCGCCAACAACAGTATCGTTGGCTATATCTCCAAGCAGCAGATCCGCGCCTAGGTTTCCAATGAGCAGATCATTATCTTTGCCCCCATTGATTGTGTCATTACCATTACCACCATCGAGGGTGTCATTATTAGCATTGCCATTAATATAGTCATTGCCGGCACCGCCTAAAACAGTGTCACTCTCCTGTTCACCAAACAGCAAATCATCCCCATCTTGTCCTAAGACAACATCATTGTCTTTACCGGCAAAGATTACGTCAATATCATTGCCGCCATCGATATAATCAGCGCCGGCATTTCCAAATAGAATATCAATTCCGTCACCGCCGATGATATTGTCATTACCAATGCCGCCGAACAGCCAATCACTGCCGGCAAAGCCATCAATTGCTTCGGCTGTATTTGTGCCGGTGATTGTATCGTCTGACTGGCCCCCATTAAGCGTTGATTCAACTTCATTGACATTGGGAATGATGGGGATGCCAAGTGCAAGATTTCCCAGATTCGCAATGCCGGGTGTTGCTGTGGGTGCCGGTGTGGGTGTTGGGTTGGGAGCGGGTGCCGGTGTTGGGTTAGGAGTTGGTGCCGGTGTTGGGTTGGGAGTTGGTGCCGGTGTTGGGTTGGGAATTGGTGCCGGCGTTGGTATTGGGTTGGGTGTAGGAGTGGGTGTGGCAGCACTCACCGCCAAATTAAAGCTATCACCGACAGAAGCACCGGCAGTATCTGATGCCGTTACCAAAATAGCAAACGTCCCTGCCGTCACTTCGGGAGGTGTCCCTGAAATCGTGCGTGTTTGTGCATTAAAACTCAACCATGCCGGCAAGGGACTGCCATCCGCCAGCGTCAACGTATAAGTCAGCGCATCCCCATCCGCATCCACAAACGTATTTTCTGGGAACGTATAACTAAAGACGGTTCCCGCCGTCCCCGTGCGATCTGATATAGGTGTTGCCACTACCGGCGCAGTATTCAGTGTTGCGTTAACGGTTAAAGTCAACACATCGCTGGCAGTTGCCACGCCATCTGATGCGGAGACTTTTACATTAATTGCCCCTAAATTATTCGGTGCTGGTGTTCCTGAAAACGTGCGCGTTGTTGGGTTAAAGCTTAACCAACTTGGCAAAGCACCCCCATTTTCTAAACTCGCGCTATAAGTTAGGGTGTCGCCATCTACATCGGTGAAAGTATTCTCGGCAACCGTTAAATAAAAGCCAGTATTTTGTGTTGCACTTTGATCATTAATAGCTGTTGATAACGTTGGCAGATCATCAACCGCGCTAACCGTTAAATTTACTGTTGCGTCGGCAGCCGCATAAGCCGTGCCATCAAACCCATTCCAATTAAAGCTAATATTGCCGTTAAAATTGGCAGATGGGCTGAAGGAAAGATTGCCGACATTGGCAACCTCAATTTCCTGATTAACTGCCACGGCAACCCCACTCAACTTTAGGGTGCCGTTTCCGGGGACAGAAGTGATTTTAATTTTGTTTAAACTGTTGCCATCAACATCACTAAAGGCACCAGTAAAATCAGCTGCTGCAAAAGTAATGGCGATATCTTCAGTGCCGGCTTTGACAATATTAGTGACAGTCGCTGCATCATTAATGGCGCTAAAACTTAAGTTAACTGTCGCATCGGCAGCCGCGTAAGCTGTGCCATCAAACCCCTTCCAATTAAAGCTAACATTGCCATTGAAATTAGCAGATGGCGTGAAAGAAAGATTGCTTAAAGAAGCCAAGGCAATTTCTTGCCCTGTTGTGACAGCCGTGCCATTTAAACTTAAGTTGCCATTGGCCGGTAATGTCACAATCTGAATTTTCGTTAAACTGTTGCCATCAACATCGCTAAAGGCACCCGTAAAATCAGCCCCAGTAAAAGTAATAGCGGTGTCTTCAACGCCTGCTTTATTGATATTCGTAACCGTCGGCGGATTGTCGTTATCAGTAAGGCTGACATTAACCAAATTAATCGCCAGCGTTGTGGGATAATTGCTATCTGGGCTATTTGTAATCGCGTGGGTAATCGTGCCGGCATGAGTGCCTTCACTGATGATAGAATCATCGACAGCTCGTACAGCAATTGTTTGAGCGCCCAGATCGCTACGGGTGAAAGTTAGAGTGTTGGAAAACGTGGTTCCATCCAAACTGATTTGGGTTTGGGCGTCTGCCGTCACCGTAATTTCAACGCTGCCTGTGGGAATTGTATTTAAGGCAATTTGGTAACTGTCGCTAACACCCCCTTCCGCAACAGAGGTGATGCCACCGGATTGAGTAATTGTGATGCCGGCACTATCGTTATCGGTGTTGGTGACATTAATATCAGGTGCATCTAAACCGTTATACTTGGCATCCGTGCTAACAGCACCGGCAGTAGTAATTTGATAGGCAACTTCCCCATCAGCATTGAGATCATCTTGTCCAGTAATCGTGACAGTTTGAGGGGTATTCCAGTTGAGGGAATTAAATGTTACTGATGAAGAGACAGTTCCTTCAGCAGTATTGCTGCTGCTTAAAGCAATGCTGACATCAGATGTAGGTTGAGTATTTAACTGAACCGTAAAAGTTGCCGTTCCTCCGGCTTCATTTGTGTTGAGGGTGACACCGGCAGGGGTAATGCTAAAGCCGGTTATATCGTCATCAGTAATTGTTGTCGTGGCAGGCGCGGCGACGGGAACGGTTGCTTGGAAACCGGCAGGTGCAGTAGGGGAAGAAAGAGAAATTTGCACGGTTTCGTCTTCTTCATCGACAACGTCGCCGGCAACATCAACGGTGACGGTGGCGACGGTTGCACCGGCAGCAAAGTTAACGGTATTTCCGGTATTGGTAATGTTTGCGCCGGCAACTCCGGCTAGGGTGTAATCTGCGTTATTGGTAGCGGTGCCGGCTAAGTCAAAATTGACGCTGCTGGCTTGATCTGTGCGCCCTGTGCGGGTAATGGTATACTTGATGGGAGTGGTGTTGTCGGTGTTTCCTTCCGCGACTGTGGGGGTGCCGGCGGCGATGGCATATTCGATATCATTATCTTCAATGGTTAGCGTGGCGGTATTATTGGGCACAACCGCGACGTTGTAACTCGCAGTGTCGGTGACGGTAAGGGTAACAGTTTCGTTTGGATCGGCAATTGCATCGTCGGTGGGAACGACGTTAATGGTGGCAACTGTTTCCCCTGCCGCAAAAGAGACTGTTCCCGATAAAGCATCATAGTCGGTGCCATTGGAGGCAGTACCTGCCACTGTGTAAGATACCGTGATGCCAGCGACAGGTGTCGGCTCACTGAGGGTGAGGATAAAGGTGCCGGCTGTCCCTGCTTCTGTTGGAGAGGTGCCGGTGGCGATCCTCACAACGGGCGCATTTTCGTAGTAGCGAATTGTGCCATCCCGTGCCCCAATAAAAGCATCTAAAACCCCATCACTGTCAATATCGGCAAAGGTTGGGGTGCTCTGAGAACCGAGATTTATACCGTTTAAGGGGTTATTAGTGCCGATTTGCTCGCTAAATGTCCCGCCATCGTTACGATAGTAGCGGATTGTGCCGTTTTCTTCCCCAATAAAAGCATCACTATCTCCATCTGAGTCAATATCGGCTAAGGCTGGGGCGCTGAGACGCCCCACATCTACGCCGTTAAAGGGGTTACTGGTGCCAGTTTGCTCGCTAAATGTCCCGCCATCGTTGCGGTAGTGGTGCACTGTGCCATCATAAGCCCCAATAAAAGCATCTAAATCCCCATCACCGTCCATATCGACAAAGGTTGGTTTGCTGACATCTACCACATCCACACCGTTAAAGGGATTGCTGGTGCCGATTTGCTCGCTAAATGTCCCGCCATCGTTGCGATAGTAGCGGATTGTGCCATTACTACTTGTCCCAATAAAAGCGTCTAGATCCCCGTCCAAGTCAATATCGGCTAAGGCTGGGGCGCTGTAAGCCACCACATTCACATCGTTTAAGGGGTTATTGCTGCCGATTTGCTCGCTAAACGTCCCGCCATCGTTGCGGTAGTAGCGGACTTTACCGTACAATAGTTCCCCAATAAAAGCGTCTAAATCTCCATCTGAGTCAATATCAGCAAAGGTTGGGCGGCTTCCTTCCCCCACATCCACACCGTTGAAGGGGTTATTGCTGCCGGCTTGTTCTTGAAAAGTTGCCATTGTTCGTTGCTCCTCATTAAATAATTAAGTTAAAAACATTACCCAAAAAATGAGGAATGTTTGTATAAATTCAAGACTAGTTTTTGTAATTTTCGCTGATTATCAAGCCGATTGGGTTGAAACTCACTCAATCCAACCGGCTTGATAAGTTTAGATGCTGGTGAAATCCTCGCCGGTAATCAAGCCGGCTTCTACTCCCTTTAAGGAAGCTAACAGTTCATCACCGGCAAGAATTAAAGTAGCATTATTACCCGCAGTAATCGTAAGATTCTCGAACGTTAAACCGGCACTTAAACCCAGCAAATCTTCCCCATCTGTGAAATCAGTAATCGTATCACTGCCGGCACCGACTTTCAGCACAAAACGATCATTGCCGGCACCGCCGATTAAACTGTCATTCCCCATATCTCCACTGAGAATATCATCCCCACTACCGCCGATGAGAGTGTCATCATCTTTGCCGCCGTGGAGGCTATCATTGCCATCGCCGCCATCCAAAAGATCCGCACCCGCGTTGCCGTAGAGTGCATCATTGCCGGCATCCCCGCTCAGGGTATCATCGCCGGTATTGCCAATGAGAATATCTTCGTCTTTGCCGCCGCTCTGGGTATCATTACCATTACCACCATCGAGGAGATCATTGCCCACATTGCCGTTGAGGTAGTCGTTGCCATCACCGCCAACAACAGTATCGTTGGCTATATCTCCAAGCAGCAGATCCGCGCCTAGGTTTCCAATGAGCAGATCATTATCTTTGCCCCCATTGATTGTGTCATTACCATTACCACCATCGAGGGTGTCATTATTAGCATTGCCATTAATATAGTCATTGCCGGCACTTCCATGAACCGTGTCATTTCCCTGTTCACCAAACAGCAAATCATCCCCATCTTGTCCTAAGACAACATCATTGTCTTTACCGGCAAAGATTACGTCAATATCATTGCCGCCATCGATATTATCAGCGCCGGCATTTCCAAATAAGATGTCAATTCCGTCACTGCCGATGAGATTGTCATTAGCGCCACTGCCAAAGAGCCAATCATCGCCGGCAAAGCCATCAATTGCTTCGGCTGCATTTGTGCCGGTGATTGTATCGTCCGACTCGCCCCCAGTAAGAGTAGATTCAACTTCATTGATATTGGGAATGATGGGGATGCCAAGTGCAAGATTTCCTAGATCGGCAATGCCAGGAGTTGGTGTGGGTGTTGCTGTGGGTGTTGCTGTGGGTGCCGGTGTTGGGTTAGGTGTCGGTCTTGGAGTTGGATTAGGTGTCGGGGTTGGCGTCGGATTACTCACCGCCAAATTAAAGCGCTCACTATTACTGGCACCGGCAGTATCTGATGCCGTTACCAAAATATCAAACGTCTCTGCCGTCCCTTCTGGGGGCGTCCCTGAAATCGTGCGGGTTTGCTCCTCGAAACTCAACCAGGCCGGTAAGGGACTGCCATCTGCTAGCGTCAACGTATAAGTCAGCGCATTGCCATCGGCATCAACAAACGTATTGTTCGGGAAGGTATAGCTAAAGAGTGTTCCCGCCGTCGCCTGGGTATCTGAAATTGGCGTTGCAACAGTCGGCGCAGTATTCTCCGTGAGGGAAACATTAACCGAATTAATCGCTAGCGTGGTCGGATAATTGCTATCTGGGCTATTTGTAATTGCGTGGGTAATCGTGCCGGCATGAGTGCCTTCACTAACAATAGAATCATCCACAGCTCGTACAGAAATTGTTTGGGCGGTGAGATCGCTACGAGTGAAGGTTAGAGTGTTGGAAAACGTGGTTCCATCTAAACTAATTTGGGTTTGTGCGTCAGCAGTCACCGTAATTTCTACAGAGCCGGTAGGAACGGTATTTAAGGCAATTTGGTAACTGTCGGTAACTCCCCGTGGAGCAACAGATGTAATGCCATCTGATTGAGTAATTGTAGTGCCAGGACTATCGTTATCGGTATTGGTGACATTAATATCTGGCGCATCTAAACCGTTATAGTTGGCATCACTACTAACAGCACCGTCCGTGATAATTTGATAGGCAACTTCCCCATCAGCATTAAGATCATCTTGCCCTGTAATCGTGACAGTTTGAGGAGTATTCCAATTAGTGGAATTAAATGTCACCGATGAAGTGACAGTTCCTTCGGCAGTGTTGCTGCTATTTAAAGCAATAGTGACATCAGATGTCGGTTGAGTATCTAGCTGAAGGGTAAAAGTTGCCGTTCCCCCGGCTTCATTTGTGTTGAGCGTGACACCGACAGGGGTAATGCTAAAGCCTGCCGTATCGTCATCAGTAATTGTTGTCCTGGCAGGCGTGGCGACGGGAACTGTTGCTTGGAAACCGGCAGGTGCAGTAGGGGAAAAAAGAGAAATTTCTACGGTTTCGTTATCTTCATCCACAACATCGCCTAATACATCTAGGGTGATGGTTGCAGTTGTTGAACCGTCAAGAAAGTACATGATATTTTCGTCGGGAGTGCTACTGCTACCACCGGCTCCGGAAACCCTGGCTAGGGTGTAATCTGCGTTATTGGTAGCGGTGCCGGCTAAGTCAAAATTGACGCTGCTGGCTTGATCTGTGCGCCCTGTGCGGGTAATGGTATAGGTGATGGGTGTGGTGTTGCCGATGTTTCCTTCCGCTACTGTAGGAGTGCCGGCCACGATGGCATATTCGATATCATTATCTTCAATGGTTAGCGTGGCGGTGTTATTGGGCGAAACCCTTACCGCGGCACTCGTCGTGTTAGTGAGGGTAACTTGTACCGTCTCATTTTGATCGACAATCGTATCATGGATGGGAACGACATTAATTGTGGCAACTGTTTCCCCGGCGGCAAAGGAGACAGTTCCCGATAAAGCATTGTAGTCGGTGCCACTGGAGGCTGTACCCCCTACCGTGTAAGATACCGTCAGGCCACCATCCGGTGCCGGCTCACTGAGACGAACGATAAAGGTGCCCGTTGTCCCGGCTTCTGTTGGAGACGTGCCGGCGGCGATGCTTACGGGCACGTTTTCGTAGTAGCGGATTGTGCCGTCACGTTCCCCAATAAAAGCATCACTATCCCCATCTCCATCTATATCGGCAAAGGTTGGGGCGCTGTCATACCCCACATCTACACCGTTCAAGGGGTTATTGCTGCCAGTTTGCTCGCTAAATGTCCCGCCAGCGTTGCGATAGTAGCGGATTATGCCGTCACTTGTCCCAATAAAAGCATCACTATCCCCATCCCCATCTATATCGGCAAAGGTTGGTTTGCTGTTATTCCCCACATCCACACCGTCAAAGGGGTTACTGCTGCCAGTTTGCTCGCTAAAGGTGCCGCTATCGTTGAGGTAGTAGCGGATTGTGCCGTCCCATGCCCCAATAAAAGCATCTAAATCTCCATCATTGTCTATATCGGCAAAGGTTGGGGCGCTGCTAAACCCCACATACACATTGTTCAAGGGATTATTGCTGCCAGTTTGCTCGCTAAATGTCCCGCTATCGTTGCGGTAGTAGTAGCGGCTTGTGCCGTCCTGTTCCGCAAGAAGAGTAGGTCTTATTACCGTAATAAAAGCATCTAAATCCCCATCAGAGTCAATATCGCCCAAGGTTGGGGCGACACTAGGGGCGAGCCTACTACTACCGACCGCAGACACGTCAAAGGGTTTACTCGTGCCGAAAAGTTCGATGAAAGTGCCCCCATCGTTGCGGTAGTAGCGGATTTTGCCATCCGAAGTCCCCTGCGAATTGTAATATGTACTGTCACCAATAACAGCGTCTAAATCCCCATCAGCGTCAATATCGCCTAAGGTTGGTTTGCTGGAACCCCCCACATCAACACCATTAAAGGGGTTATTGCTGCCGGTTTGTTCTTGAAAAGCTGCCATTTTTAGTTTCTCCTAATTTCGTTATCAGTCATGGGTGAAGTCTGATTGCAGACTTCCTTTGCTAGACCTCGGCTATTTTTCTCTGACAGCCTCTCTGTGTTTAAAGTTGCTTAAATGAATGCCGTGCTTCACTACAAAAAGTTAAATAAGGCTCGATTCGGCGTCTTGAAAAATTCCGCATGGCTTCATTCTCCCAAGCAATAGAATAGGTACAGTAAGGCACGGAACTCGCAATTTGCCGTCGAATTGCTTCCGCCAAAGCTGGAATACCCCGTCCGAATTTTTGGAAGTTCTCTGAAACGAATAAGGAAGAATAGCGAATGGTATCCGGCGCAACCCGGTGAGTTACCACCCAGCCAATCACTTCGCCTTGATAGCGCAATCCTAAACTATTGAGAAATTCGATTCTGCCGGCATCTCCAAAAGGACTTAAAGCTTCTGGATAGTCTTTTCGCTCAATAATTTTTTGCGCTTCGGCTTGCGTTAATTCCTGCCAAGGGAAAATTTCAAACTCTGCCGGCAACTTGGTTTTGTACAGCCAAGGTGCTTGAGCAATTTTTTCCGTTGTGGTTTTACACAGCAAAAATTTTGATTCAGGTGGTTGCCAGCTTAGTTTCCTGAGAATCGGTTCTAAGGCTAACTGAGTTATTTGTGTTTGCTGATAAGAAATGTCTATTTGCCGGCAGCCATTATCTGCCAATCCTTTTTCTAAAAAGTAAAGTAATTGAGTTCCAATCTTTTGATTGCGAAACTCTGGAACAACCAAAAAAGAAATGATTTCAGCACGCTTGTCTTCTGGCAAAACTTCTGCAATTGCAAAGCCAACAAGCTGCCCACCAACTGAGGCGGATACGCCCAACAAGTCGCCTCGCAGTTGTCGGGTTTGCCAGCGTTTTTTAAGACTCGGAAAGGTTAGGGCATCGTATTCACAAGAAGAAGCAACATCCAGGTTATGCACCATTTGGTATTTAACCTGGAATGATGTTGGGGATGGGGAATCGGGGATTGGGGATGGGGCGTTAATGGGTTCCCCTTTTGCCGATGCGACGGCAGGTTTTGTGATAACAATACCTTGAGCATTCGGGAATGTTACAAGACGCTCAATTTCATCGCCTTCTAATCCGATAATGGCGGCTTGACGCACTCCCGGCAATACCGCAACATCGTACAATTCGCAGACTTCCCCATCCAGTTGCAGCCAGTGGACAATCTTGCCGGCATTTAAGTCAATCACCATTAAGCCGCAATAGGCAACGGTTCCTCTGGCGGCTAGGTTTTGTTCAAGTTGCAAGCCGGCTAAGCGTCCATCGCGGGGTTTAGACATTCCCACAATGGCAAAATGGTTGTGAAATGCTAATCCCCGCACAAAACCCGGACAAAAGGCAACGGGTTCAAACTTGCCGGTGTCAAGATCCGCATATCCAAATTCCCCAGTGCCGGAGTTGAGCAGCCACAGTTTGCCGTTGTAAACTCTGGGTGAGTGGGGCATGGAAAGACCGGCAACGAGTACCTCATCTGTTTGCACATCCATGATTACTCCGCCTTTATCCCGCTTTTGCCGCCAGTTTGACGCCACATCCGAATCACTCACGGCAGTAACATAGCGGGGTTTTCCCTCGACTACCGCGACTCCGTTGAGGTGGCAGCGATCTTCGGGGACAAGTTTGGAGATAAAAGGAGGTTTCCAAATCGGGTTAAAGCTGTACTGCGGATGAACAGTGGCAAGGCAGCTAAACAACGTATTAACAAAAACGATTTCTTCAGATTCTGGAAGAACTACGACATCATGGGTGTTTAAATCGCCGGTAATATACCCGGTTCGCGGCAGATAAATTTTGTCATAGTCTTGGTAGGAATTAAAGCTTTCTTTGCCGGCAGTATTTACACTGATGCCTTCAATTTGCCACAGATGAAATCGTGTGCTCATGTAAAGCCGCTCATCTGTAGCATACAGTCCCATTGGCCGGTCAAAACTGCGATTAAACGCAGAAAGTTGCCCGTCTGGTTTTAATCCAATTAAAAATAGCCGGTTGGATTGATAAGTCGTGAAAGCGAGGCTAATTTGCTGGGAGTGTAACCAGTCTTGAAAATGACGCGAACAAGTAATTTTCAAGACTGGAGAGGGTTCTGAGGCTGAGTTCGATAGCTGTATCACTGAAGAAAATCTCCATAAAGCGTGACACATTTTGGACACGCCGGCAGCCTCTACCCTAACCCAAAAAAATCTTTCTGTGTAGAGTTGATTATTTTCACTAAATCTGAAAAAAGGTTATTTTTGTTATGAGTTTTTTTGTCAGCCGGCACTCAATACAGTAGGGTGCGTGAGTCACGCACCCTACTCGACTGATAGCCGCAAAATTCTTGGGGAAAACCGTCCTATTCCCTCTGCCTTGCTGAGATGTGAGGCAGAGGGTATGTGTGACTACACTTGGGCAAAATCATTGACAGTGATCAAGCCGGCTTGCACTCCAGTTAAAGAAGCAAGAAGTTCATCACCGGCACTAATCAAAGCAGCGTTATTACCCGAAGTAATCGTGAGATTTGCGAAGGTTAAACCGGCACTTAAACTCAGGAAATCTTCACCATCCATAAAATCGGTAATCGTATCGCTGCCGGCACCAACTTTCAAGAAGAAAATATCACTGCCGGCACCGCCAGTCAGGATATCATTACCCAAATCCCCAATCAGTACATCATCCCCATTACCGCCAGTCAGTACATCATTATCCTTGCCGCCATAAAGTGTGTCATTGCCATCCCCACCATCAAGAGTGTCACTACCTTGATTTCCGTAAAGCGAATCATTACCCAATTCACCATTGAGCAAATCATTGCCGACATTGCCAACTAAAGTGTCATTATCCTTACCCCCGTAGAGAGTATCATCACCCTCACACCCATCCATAATGTCATCGCCGGCATTACCAAAGACACTATCATTGCCTTCACCACCGCAAAGAGTGTCATTGCCAATATCACCGAGGAGAATATCATTCCCTAAGCTTCCTTTGAGGATGTCATGATCCTTGCCGCCAAAAATCGTATCGTTACCGTCGCCGCCATCGATAAAATCAGCGCCAACATTACCAAATAGCAGATCATTGCCGGCACCCCCAACAATCGTATCGTTCCCGATATCACCTAAGACAACATCATCGCCGGCATTCCCCAACAAAGCATCATTATCTTTGCCGCCAAAAATCGTATCATTCCCGGCTTCGCCATCAATGAAATCATCGCCAATATTGCCGAATAATAAATCATTGCCGGCACCGCCAAGGATAGTATCATTGCCGATATCGCCTAAGACAATATCATCACCATCGCCACCTAATATGCCATCCGCATCTTGACCGCCAAAAGCGATATCATTGCCAACACCGGCATCGATAAAATCAGCACCAATATTGCCAAACAGCAAGTCATCGCCATCACCGCCATAAACATTATCATTGCTATCCATTGCAACAATAATGTCATTACCGCCTTCACCAGAAAACGCTTCTGCGGCAGAATTTCCGACAAAAGAATCTACACCATTTTCCCCATTAAAATTGCTTTCAACAAGATTCGGAATAATTGTGGCAGCAACTAAACTAGGCGTGGGGAAAATATCGCAGAGGCAACTGGTATCGGTAGACGTTGGGGTGGGTGCCGGTGTTGGGTTGGGAGTTGGTGCCGGTATTGGGAAGCGTATTGGGTTAGGAGTGGGAGTCGGCGTGGGTTCAGGTGTCGGAGTCGGAGTGGGTTCAGGTGTCGGAGTCGGTGTTGGTACACTCACCGCCAAATTAAAGCTATCACCGGCAGAAGCACCCTCCGCATCCTTAACCGTCACCAAAACATCAAACGTTGCCGCCGTCCCTTCTGGAGGTGTCCCTGAAATCGTGCGTGTTTGCAAATCGAAACTCAACCATGCCGGCAAGGGACTACCATCCGCCAGCGTCAACGCATAAGTCAGCGCATCCCCATCCGCATCAACAAACGTATTTTCTGGGAATGTATAAGTAAAGACTGTTCCCGCCGTTGCCGTACGATCTGAAATGGGTGTTGCCACTACCGGCGCAGTATTCGGAGTCGCATTAACCGTTAAAGTCAACACATCACTGGCAGTTGCCACGCCATCGGATGCCGTCACTTTTACATTAAGTGCGCCTAAATCATCTGGGTTTGGCGTTCCTGAAAATGCGCGGGTTGTCGGGTTAAAGCTTAACCAACTTGGTAAAGGTTCGCCATTTTCTAAACTGGCGCTGTAAGTGAGGGTGTCGCCATCAACATCCGTGAACGTATTCTCGGCAACCGTGAAATTAAAGGCGGTATTTTGCACCGCACTTTGATCACTAATTGCTGCCGATAACGTCGGCGGATCATTAACAGGCTTAACCGTTAAACTTACTGTGCTACCTGTTGCCGCATACGCCGTGCCATCTGAAGCATTCCAGTTAAAAGTAACCGCTCCATTAAAATTAGCTGTCGGTGTAAAGGTGAGATTGTTGAGTTCAGCAACCGCAATTTCTTGATTAACCGTTACTACAGCGCCGGCTAAACTTAGCGTGCCATTTTGAGGTAGCGAGGTGAGCTGAATCTTCGCTAAATTCTCACCATCTAAATCTCCAAAGGCACCCGTAAAGTCAGTTGCATCAAATACAATGTTTGTATCTTCATCGCCTTGTTTAACCACCGTACTGACAATCGGCAGGTTATTAACATTATTGACGGTGAGGTTAACACTTGCAGCAGCCGCTGCGTAGGCAATGCCATCAAACGCATTCCAAGTAAAGTTGGTTGTGCCATCAAAATTGGCATTGGGGGAAAAAACAAGATTGCCTAAAACTGCTGCTTCAATTTCTTGATTCGCTGTGACAGAGGCACCGCTGAGTTTGAGGGTTCCGTTAGTAGGAAGCGAGGTAATTTTAACGAGAGTTAGCGGATTATTATCCGCATCGATAAACTGGCTGGTAAAGTCAGCGGCAGTAAAGGCAATGTCAGCATTTTCATTCCCGACTTTAGCAATATTCCCTAAAGTTGGCGCGGTGTTAATTACATCAACCGCTAAGCTAACATTCGCGCCGGCAGCCGCATAAGCGGTGCCATCAAAGCCATTCCAACCAAAGGTAATGACTCCAGAGAAACCAGCATTTGGTGTAAAGGCAAGGCTTGCTAAAGCCGCCGCTTCAATTTCTTGATTGGGTGTAACCGCTACTCCGTTTAATGTCAGACTTCCATTACCGGGAAGTGAGGTTATTTGAATCTTGTTGAGCGGATTATTATCTAAATCTCCAAAGGCACTTTGGAAGTCAGCGGAAGCAAAGGCAATTGCGATGCCGGCACTTCCGGTTTTGCTAATTGTACTGACAACCGGCAAATCATTTATTGGGTTAACGGTTAAGTTGATTTGTGCATTCGTTGCGGAATAACTTGTGCCGTCAAAGCCATTCCAACCCAAGCTGAAGGTGCCGTTAAAATTGGGATTGGGAGTGAAGGTTAAACCGGCTATTTCTGCAACGGCGATTTCTTGATTGGTTGCAACAGAAACTCCGTTTAAGGTGAGGTTTCCATTACCCGGCAGTGCGGTAATTTTGATTTTTGTGAGGGTGTCGCCGTCAGCATCCGTAAAGGCGCTGGTGAAGTTAGCGGCTGTGAAGGTAATGGCACTGTCTTCATCGCCTGATAGGCTGATATTACTGAGTGCCGGCAGATCATTGATGGGATTGAGTGTCAGGTTAACGGTTGCACCGGCAACTGCATAAGTAGTGCCATCAAAGCCATTCCAATTAAAACTGGTGCTGCCGGTGAAATTAGCCGTTGGGGTGAAAGATAGATTGCCTAAAGCCGCAAACTCAATTTCTTGATTGGCTGTGACGGCAACGCCATTTAAGCTGAGGGTGCCGTTAGCCGGCAAGGTGGTAATTTGGATTTTGGTGAGACTGTTGGCGTCAACATCACTAAAGGTGCCGGTGAAGTCAGCCGAGGTGAAAGAAATGGTTGTGTCTTCTTGTGCGACTTTGGCAATATTGGTGACGATGGGTGCGTCATTAACGGGTGTGATATTGAGGTTGACTGTGGCGTTGGTAGCTGCGTAAGCGGTGCCGTCAAATCCATTCCAGTCAAAGCTGACATTGCCGTTAAAGTTGGGGTTGGGAGTGAAGGAAAGGTTGCCGAGATTGGCAGCTTCAATTTCATCTCCTGCGGCGACAGCAACTCCATTTAATGTCAGGCTGCCGCTGCTGGGTAAGGAGGCAATTTGAATTCGGGTTAAGCTGTTGCTATTTGCATCCGTAAATGCGCCGGTGAAATCAGCCGCTGTAAAGGTAATTGCGGTATCTTCACTGCCGGGTTTGCTGATATTAGTAACGGTGGGGGGTTGGTTGGCGTCGGTGATATTGACGGTGACGGGATTAATGACGAGTGTGGTGGGATATTCAGTAGCGGCACTGCTACTGATAGTGTGGGTGATGGTGCCGGCATGGTTATTTTCTACGACACTATCATTGATGGCTCGCACGGTAATTGTTTGAGCGCTGGTGTCGGTACGCGAGAAGGTTAAGCTGTTAGAAAATGTGGTGCCATCAAGGCTGATTTCGGTTTGGGTGTCGGCGGTGGCGGTAATATCAACGCTGCCGGTGGGAATTGTATTTAGGGCAATTTGGTAAGTGTCTGTTGCGCCACCTTCGGCAGATGAGGTGATGCCATCTGATTGGGTAATTGTGACGCCGGCAATGTCGTTGTCGCTGTTGCTGGCTGAAACTAATGGGAAGGTTAATGCGCTGTATTTGGCATCGGTGCTGGAAACGGTGCCGGTGATTTGATAGGCGATATTGCCATCGACAACATTATCATCAACGCCGGTGAGGGTAACGGTTTGGGGGGTGTTCCAATTGCTGGAATTGAATGTTATTAGTGGAGTAACTGTGCCTTCTGCACTGTTGCTACTGCTGAAGGCAATGGTGACATCAGCAGTGGGTTGCGTATTGAGTGCAACGGTAAAGGTTGCGGTTCCCCCGGCTTCGCTGGTGTTGAGAATGACATCGGCATTCGTGATGGTGAAGCCGGCTGTGTCATCATCTGTGATGGTTGTCGTGGCAGAAGTCAAGTAGTTGAAATCGGTTGCTGCTTGAAAACCGGCAGGGGTGGTGCTGGGAGTGAGGGAAATTTGGAGATTTTCGTTATCTTCATCGACAACATCACCTAAAACGTCGAGGGTGAGGGTTGCTTCTGTTGCACCGGCAGCAAAATTAATGGTATTTCCGGTTAAGGTAATGCCGGTGCCGGTGACAATGATGTTGTTGTAGTCGCTGCCGTTGGTGGCAGTTCCCCCAAAGTTCAGATCTACGCTGCTGGCGACATCAGTGCGTCCATTACGAAAGATCCTGTAGGGCGCGTTGGTTGCGCCGGTGTTGCCTTCTGGGAGGATGAATAAACCTTCATCGCCGCCAACAGAAAAGATGCCATACCCGATATCGTTATCTTCAATGGTTAGCGTGGCACTGTTATTCGGGGAGGCGGCGATGCTGTAGCCGGTGCCGGCAGCAAGGGTGAGGTTGATGTTTTCGTTGAACTCAACTGAGGTGTCGTTAATGGCACTGACATCAATTGTGGCAGAAGTTTGACCGGCAGCTATCGTCACAGTTCCGGTTAAAGCGGTGTAGTCTGTGCCGTTGGTTGCACTGCCGGCAACAGTGTAATTAAGGGTAGTGGCGCTCGATGCCGCACTGCTGAGGGTGACGGTAAAGATGCCGGGGGTGCCGGCTTCTGTTGCAGGAGTGCCGGCGCTGATGCTGGCGGTGGGTAAAAGCTGTACATTAATCACCCCATAAACGTCCTCGTTATCTGCCGCAACGCCAGAAGTCGTGGGGTTGGGGTTGGCGTTGTTGGCAGCGTTGTTGCCGCTGAAGTTGGGCAGGCTGCCGACAGCATTGACGGTGGGGAGGCTAGAGGGCATTCCCTGGTTGTTGCCGTTGCTGTTGGAAAGGGATTGCATCGCAAAAATGGCCCCGCCTTTACCTTGGCCAGGGGCTGGGGCGAAGCTACCGCCGCCTATGGCACTGTTGTCGGTGAAGGTAGTAACGTTGAGGTTTAACGTGCCGGTGCGAATAAATATCGCTCCCCCAAAGCCGGCACCCCCGCCGCCGTAAAAGCCGCCAGCGCCGCCGCCAAAGCCGCCATAACCGCCAAAGTCGCCAAAGCTGCCAAAGTCGCTGCCGCCAAAGCCGCCGCCGCCGCCCCCATAACCGCCATTGCCGCCATTGCCGCCATTGCCGCCGCCGCTAAAGACGCCGCCATTGCCAGCAATGCCGCCGCCGCCGCCAAAGCCGCCGCCGCCGCCAAAGCCGCCATTGCCGCCAGTGCCGCCAGTGCCGCCAGTGCCGGCAATGTCGGCATTGCCGCCATTGCCGCCGCCGCCACCGCCAGCAAACAAGCCGCCAGTGCCGCCAGTGCCGCCAGTGCCGCCAGTGCCGCCAGTGCCACCATAGCTGCCGCCAGTGCCGCCAGTGCCGCCAGTGCCGCCGAAAAATCCGCCAGTGCCGCCAGTGCCACCAGTGTTGCCAGTGCCATTACTGCCAAAGCTGCCAGTGCCGCCAAAGCCGCCAAAGCCGCCGCCGCCGCTGCTAAAGCTGCCGAAAAATCCGCCAGTGCCACCTTTGCCGCCAAAGCCGCCGACTGCAGAGTTGTTGGAGAAGCTGACACTACTGAGCGTTACCGTTCCGCCATAAATAAATAGTCCGCCCCCCATACCGGCAGCACCACCACCGCCATCTCCACCTTGCGCTCGGCCACCCGTAACACTTAAATTGGAGAAGCTGACAACCCCCGACCTCACAAAGAAGGGACGGACATCACCAAAATCATTAATCCCGTTATTATTGGCATCCCCACTGACGATATTATTATTGCCAATAATGTTGATATTGCTGTCAATTGCGATTTGCGGGTTGGCTGTGATGACATTGGTGTTCAAAAGGATGGTGTCATCCCCTGCCGTGTTATTCGCTTGCAAAATTGCCCAGCTTAAGGTGCCGACGGTGTTGCCGGTTCCGTCGTCATTGGCAACTGTAACCGCAAAGTCTGCCAGGACATACTCGTAAGCGTCCATCGCTTCGGCAGAGAGGGGAGTTGCCGTTTCAATGCTGCCAGTTGCGATTTCTAAATCCCAATCTCCGCCAACTGCACTACTGCCGGTTTTGTTATCAGAAGCAGCAATATCTGCCCCGGTGATTTCGCTCAGTCGTGCAATAAAAGAAGGATCTGCCGCGACATCGCACCCATACAATAAAATATCGGCAGTTTCACCCAAATTCGATTGCCACTGTTGCAATAAATGGGAATAGCTTTCTAAGTTTTCACCGTTGAGTTGGGTTGCTCCGAGCTTTAAACTGCCCGGACTGCCGTGTGAAATAATATGAACCGCGCTTAGATTGGAGGTGCCGGCGATAATTTCGCTAATTTGCTCGACCCCATCTTGGGTGTCATCAAGAATAACAACTTGTGTACCTGCGTTAATGCCGGCGAGCAGTTGTTGATAATTTTTAACGGTTGGATCGACAATAATAATTTGCGACTGTCCCAGGTTAGTTTCGGTGTTCATAGGATTGGTTGTTTTTTGTTGGAATGGATTGAATTACTACGATGATTTGCTGTATCGGAAATGTGTTAACTCCCGAAGAGTTAAATTGGATCACTTCCCAACTCGAAAACGGTGAGTTTATCGATGGCAAACTGACAGCGGGTGTAGCAGCGCCACTGAAGCACAACCTGCAATTAAAAGCTGATACTAATTTGGCGCGAGAACTTAATAAGGTGGTGATCCAAGCTCTCTGGCGAGCGCAACCTTTTGAAATGGCCGCGCGACCGAAATTTATACGTCCTGCTATGTTTAGCCGGTATGAGCCGGCAATGAAATATGGAACTCATGTTGATCAAGCGATTATGAGAGATCATAATTATGTGATGCGCTCGGATCTTTCTGTAACTTTGTTTTTGAGTCCAGCATCAAGTTACACTGGCGGTGAGTTGGTGATAGAAAGTCCTCACGGAGAACAAGCTTTTAAATTAGATGCCGGTGCCTTGGTAGTCTATCCTTCAACGTCCTTGCATCGTGTTGAAACCGTCACTCAAGGAATAAGATTGGCAGCCGTTACTTGGGTACAAAGTTTGATTCGAGACGCGCATCAGCGTGAGATTTTATTTGAAATTGATACGGCTCGTCAAAGCATTTTTGCGAAAGAGGGAAAAACCCCTGAGTTTGATTCACTCTGCAAAGCTTTTACAAATTTAATCCGTCTATGGGCTGAGGTTTAAGGAGGGAGTTTTGGGAGCATCTGCTTTGGGTTTGGCTACAATAACGCTGGCTTTGCTATAACTCGGTTCTGCCCAAAATGACAAGTTATTAAATCGCTCATATAAGTCTGGCGGCAAAATAGTTTGTCGCGGCTGAAATTCAACTTTTTTTCGGATGTTATGCAATCCTCTTGTTTTGAGTTTATCATCAAATTCTGCTGCTTCATACTCAATGTTTTCATAATCATGGTTGAAATTTTCTTCTCCGATAAATTGATAAATTAAGGCAATTGTTTTATCAGGTTTTTGAGTAAATAAATCGTAATCAATTAATAAAATACGATGTGAATGTTCGCTATAAAATGCTTCCTTGAGGGCATTATAAGCAAAACCAACCAATCTTCCACCTTGGCTTAATGCTTCAGTTCTTGTGTAAACCGTTGCCCGTTCTGTTGGGTTGCCAAATAATCCAGAAATATCAAAAGCATTTTGGCGAATTAAGCGCTCAATGCTGTCCATTACCCAGGCAATGTTTCTGACGCAGCAAATAATTTTGGCATTGGGAAATAATTCCGCAATTAAGCTTAATTTCGCACACCAAAGCCGGTTAGTGTCAAAAATAACGCTTTTATCCGCTTGCGCTTGGTAGTAAGCTGAAAAAATCCCCTGAATTAGCGCTTGTTTTTGTTCTGGCGAGATAAAAACCGAATATTCATTGTTTTCGCTCATGGCTTCCAGCATCCGCTCAACTAATGCCCCAACAGGAGAAGTCATGCCGGCGTGAAATCGAGGGTTTTGCCGCAATATTGCCGCTAGTAATGTGGAACCTGAACGTGGCAGTCCAGAAATAAAGTGAATTTTTTCAGGCATTGTCTAAAACAAAAATGGGCAAGTTGAACAGATGGGAAGGATCTCAACAAACGCGATAGTTAAAGCATTGTAAACTTCCCGCACTGGCGAAACTAAGTATTAAGGATAAGCAACAATTTGCCACCTGTGCGATTTAGGCGAGCGGCTTAAGGCGTTCTACTAGGGCAAGAAGCGTAATAGCCGAGTAAATATTCGTTCAAATGAAGAAACTATCCGGATGGGTTGCATCAAAGTAAAAATAGCTGTGTGGATTGATAAGTAGTGAAAGTAAGGCTAATATTTTGGGAGTGCAAGCAGTCTTAAAAATGACGAGAATAAGTAATTTTCAAGGTTGGAAAGGTTTTTAAGGCTGAGTTTGGTAGCTGTCCCTCTGAAACAAAAATCTCTATCGAGAGAATATGGATTAATTTTTTTCTAGCACTCTAATTTTTATAATATCCCACAAAAATCTATCTGGCGAGGATTGATTTTAAAAAAAATATTGGATATACTAAAGAATTAAGTATTTTGTTTTTTCCAGGTCTGTATCACGGGCATTCAATCCCACCCATCAAGATCGCAAAAACCCTGGCTGGGTGAGAGATTGTTTCATCTCCACTTCCCAGAACCAGGGTTTTCAACATTATGCTAAAAAGCTTGAATGTTAAGCTTTCGCAATGATAGTGCGGTGACGGGGACTATTCGGTGTAATAGTGGGCGCTTCAAAGCCGGCATCCTCTGCTATACCAACTTAATTAAAAAAAGGCCGGCATCTTCCTAAAGCTAGATTAAGGCAATAGGACATTAAACTAGCAACAAACAGGGAATTAATATAAATTAAAGCATTAATATAGACAAACAAGAATTGAAGCTTTCAATAAAATTAATATTTACAAAAACCTTAAAATTTCGTTTTAGATGGAGAAAAGAAGGGTGTATTTTAAGTGATTTTTATTAAATAGATTAATTAATTTTTAAACTTAGGGAATGTAAGTTTTCTATAAAAATACAAATTTTATCCTATTTTTTATAGAAAAAATTGTGCCGGCATAAAAGCTTTTACTGCCGAATAAATATTTATGCAGATGTTTCTCTAAAACTCATCTAATACAGCCTGGAAGCAATAAAAACCCTCGGGAGACAGATTTAGGTGAAAATCAGCATAATTTAGTCCCTAAAGAAAAATAATTCAGTATTAATACTTATTGAATGAGTGAAAAGGCTGCTTGTATTCTGCAAATAGAGCTTTAAACTAAAGAAGGTGGCTTATTGCTAGTTTTGTTTAATCAATTATAAAAATAAAAACCAAGCCGGCGCGACACTAAACTTTCAGACTCTCATCCTGGATAGCCTGAGTGCCAGGGATCAATAAGGGAGGAGATAAAAGGTTCTCCAGTTTTTTAGCTGAAGTGATACAGAGAGCAGAAACTTGGGAAGGCTAAAGAATAAACTTCTGTAAAACCTATGCGCGGACATTAGCAAAGGCAGAACATTGAACTAACCCTTTCAGCGTAGGAGTGATTCAGTTTACTCACTTAGGGAGACCAACCCGCTGGGGGTAAACACGCCGGCATCTATAGACTCTTATATTCAGGCTATCGCCTTGGCCAAACTCGACTCAGTAGTTTGCATCTCAAAGCTTTATTCATCAATCAGAAGTAGCGCCCAATGACACAATCTAATCGTCCCCCCGTTCCACCCCCTCCTGGTGTACCCCGCGTTCCTCCGATGCCACCGCCACCTGGCCGGCCCCCAGCACCTCCGGCTAGTATGACAACAGGGACGGCAGCAGCCGGCACGACTCAGCGGCAGTCTTCACAAACAATGACAATGCCGGCAGCACCTCCGCCGGTAGCCCCTCCGCCGGCAGCACCTCCAGCAGCCACTAGCCAGGCTCAACAAACTCGCCCACCAGCGGCGGCAGCACCGGCAACTCCGAAATTCTCAGCATCCGGTGGGGCGCAGCCAACTTTAAGAGCAATGGTCGGGGTCGCTAACGAAAAAGGGTGTTCTGATATTCACTTAGGCGTCAATGAAGCCCCTCGTTTCCGTAGTCGGGGCGACATCGTACCCACCGAGTGGCCCGTAACCGATTTAGATACGTTTATGGGTTGGCTACAGGAAGTGCTGACGGATGAGGAAATCCGGCAGTTTCAAGAGCACCTAGACTTTGACGGCGCAGCAGATTTAGGCTTTGTCCGCATCCGGATTAATATTTTTGATAGTTTAGCCGGCCCAGCGATGGTGTTGCGCTTGATCGGATCGCAGATTCTGACAATGGAGCAGCTGAAGTTGCCGCCGGTGTTCAAGGATCTGTGCCACTATCATAAAGGGTTACTTTTGGTGACAGGGCCAACAGGTTCGGGTAAGTCCACCACAATGGCAGCCATGATGGATTACATCAATAAGAACATGGCTAAACATATCATCACCATTGAAGACCCAGTTGAATTTGTCCATGTCAGCCAAAAATGCTTGATCAAGCACCGAGAAGTAGGCCGGCACACCCTAGAATTTAAAAACGCCCTGAAAGCCGCTTTGCGGGAAGACCCGGATATGATGCTGGTGGGGGAAATTCGAGATCAAGAAACGATTAATATTGCCCTGAAAGCCGCTTCAACGGGTCACTTAGTGGCAGGAACCCTGCACACCAACAGCGCCATTAAAACCATTGAGCGGATTATGGGGATGTTCCCTCCTGCAGAACAGCCGGCAATGCGGGTGTCTTTGGCAGAATCTCTCGTGGCAATTATCGCTCAAGGTTTGTGCAAAACCACAGACGGCAAACGGGCTGCCTATCACGACATTATGGTCGCCACGGATGCGATTAGAGAATACATTATCAAAGGTGAAATGGAGGAAATCAACCAAGTGATGCTCAAGTCCGAGTTCGATGGCATGATCACCATGAACAAGGCACTACTTAACCTTTATCAAGAAGGTCGCATTACTGAGGAAATTGCCTTGGAAATGTCGCCTACTCCGAATGAAATGGCACAATTCCTGCGAGGACGTATCTAAAGAAGGATGAAGAATTTAGATATCTGGGCAAAAATGAGTTAGGGATCAAGAAGAGAAGGATAAAACATAGAAGAATTTACACTTCCTGTTTCATCCTTCACCCCAGATTAGCTAGAAAATTGAGCTGCTCCCCAATATTTTAAGTTCTGAGTTCTGTTGTTATGAATTATAGAGCGAAGTTTCAAGAGACTAAGAACTCAGCAACTTCTCTCCCCCAAGTGTTTAAAGGCATTGCCTTGTTTACACCTGGGGGAGATTTGATTTATTGCATTGATCCAAGTAAGCACAGCCGTTGGCACCTGCATTTGTGTGCAGCGCTTCAGGAAAGACTGGGTTTGCCAGAGCCACCCCATTTTTTGGTGCCGGGATATACGGCAACAATTGACCGCTGGATTGATCCTTACACCCAGCAGCTAAGAATTTCTGCGGAGGCTCATGCGCCGGTTTTACGGCATAAAGCACTGCTGAGTGCAGTTTTTAATACAGGTGATTTGGTTTGGCAAGCTGCACCTTGGCTAGAGCAATTATGCAATCCAATGGTATTGGCAACCTATCGGTCACAGTTTCCTCAGCTTTGGGAAGATCACGACCTGGTGATCCGTGTTGAACGCACCGGCATTGATGTTCCTGCCTCTGCAGAGCCGGTGATCTTCGCACCTGAGCGAGTAGAAACGAAAGGTTATATTTTGCGCCTATTTGTTGGTAAAAATACTGCTGCAACTGAACGCACTTTGGAGCGGCTGCACCAGCTTTTAGAGCGAGCGATCAGCTGTCCTTACACGCTGAAAGTGATTGATATTTTTAAACATCCAGAGCAAGCAGAAGCCGATCAAGTCTCTGCAACGCCGACTCTGGTTAAAGTGTGGCCGCGACCTGTCCGGCGCATTGTGGGTGAGTTAGAGAATGCCGGCGAAATTCTGCGAGTTCTAGGCACCTTGGATAATTAGGCGACCACAAACAAAGCTTGGGGAAAGGTGCCGGTAAAGCCGTTAATTTGTAGGTTTGCTGGAGGTGGCAGTTAAGCCAGAGTATGACTCCGCTTTTACCAAATTTGCCTGCTTTGCTTCTACCATCATTCGCACTACATCCTGCATCTTGTATTTCGCTTGCCAACCTAGCTGTTCCCGCGCCTTCGCTGGATGACCTCTGCCGACTGCAATATCTGTAGGCCGGTAAAAACCGGCATCAATGACGACATAATCATGCCAATCTAAGCCCACACAAGCAAAAGCTGCCGCTACAAAGTCTTCTAACTTATTACTTTCACCTGTTGCAATCACATAATCATCAGGCTTTTCTTGTTGCAACATTAAATACATCGCTTCAACATATTCCGGTGCCCAACCCCAGTCCCGCCGAACTGAAATATCACCCAAATGCAACTTCTGTTGACTTCCTTGAGCGATCGCGCAAGCACCGGCAACAATCTTTTGCGTAACGAAGCGCCCAGGCCGCAGGGGAGACTCATGGTTAAACAAAATGCCGGAACAGGCAAATAAACCGTAAGCTTCGCGATAGTTCGCCACTTCCCAAAACGCTGCTGCCTTTGCCACAGCATAGGGGCTGCGGGGACGAAAGGGAGTGGTTTCGTTAGCTGAAGCATCGCCAGTATCTCCAAAACACTCACTGGAGCCGGCATTGTAAATTTTAATCGGTGCGCCGGTGAAGCGAAGCGCCTCTAGTAAATTTAGGGTGCCGGTGGTAATACTTTCCAGCGTCTCCACCGGCTGCTCAAAAGACAGCCCCACCGAACTCTGCCCTGCCAGATTGTAAACTTCATCCGGCTGAATTTTCCTTAGTACCTGCAAGACACTGCGGAAATCAGTTAGAGACATTGACTCTAATTTCACCTGTTCCCGAATGCCCAAGCGCACCAAATTCCCAAAAGAAGACATTTGGGCATCCCGTGAAGTGCCGCAGACAATATAACCTTTCTCCAGAAGTAACTTGGCTAGATATGCCCCATCCTGACCCGATATCCCACAAATTAGCGCTTTTTTCATATTGCTGATCCTCTATAAAGTCTTCGTTCAATAGATATTGTGAAGGCAAAAGACAACGATTCTGCCTTTTGCCTTTTCACCGACATTCAACCGGCATCCTTTTAAGAGGCAGAGTTTCCCGTTTGCTGAGCTAGCCAGTTCAAAATGAACGAATTCACAATCTCTGGTCGTTCATCATGGGGACAATGGCCGGTGTTGGGAATAGAGACAAATTCTATCGGTTGAGTTTGGCTCAATTCTTCATAAATGCGTCCACCGGCAATTGGTGTCCAAGGGTCATTTGCTCCCCATAAAACAAGCAACGGATGCTTGACTTGTGGCAACAATTCTGATGGTTCCGGGCCGGGAGGCGCTGCGAGAATTGAGGCAAACACACGCTGAGCACCTGGATCGCAGGAAGGTTCATAAATCAAATCGATCAGCTCGTCGGTAACGGCGTCATGGTTGCAATAAACTTGTTGCAGTGTGCGACGCAGACGGTTTTTCTGGCGGATGCGGTTAAATAAGAACGGCCCTATAACCGGCGAAGTGACTAATTTGGTAAAGATGCCCATCACGGTTCGCAAGGGCAAATTCAGTTCATGAGGTCGATGATTCAATCCCCCGGCACAGTTGATCAAAATGCCGGCGGCGGCAATTTCTGGATGATTGGCAACCACCATCAAACTCAGCAGTGCACCAATGGAATTGCCCACAAATACTGCCGGTTCCTGAATTTGTGATTCCCAGAAATCCTTCAGCATTTCTTGCCACAGTTCCAGGGAATAATCGAGTGCCGGCTTATCTGAAGCACCAAATCCTAAGAGATCCAAGGCAAATACTCGGTAGCCGCCGGCAGCGAGTGCGGGAATGTTGTTACGCCAGTGGCCAATTGAGGCTCCAAAGCCATGAATCAACACCAGGGGGCGACCCACGCCCATCACAGTGTATTGGATTTTGTGGCCCTGCCAAGTCCAAGTGAGCCTTTCAAACGTTGATGCCGGTGTTAGCTGTTGTGTTGTCACAGTCGTTTTATGAAGTTTCTTAAACTTCTTTGATCATAGTATTGTTCTTTCGGCAAACCAGAACCGCGAAAGCAACTGATTAATCAAATTAAATACGCTGAAGCTCTATCACATTGAAGCAAATTAATCAAGATAGTCTTGCTTTCAATGGGTCAATTTGCTATAGATGCCGGCCTAAACCGCTTTTTAAAATTGAAAAACTTAGCGGATTCTCACAAATCCAGCCTTTTCAATCAGCTCTTGACCTTGAGGCGTTAGCAGTAAATTAGCATAGGCTTCACCGGCTTGTTGATCAATTTGACCGTTCTGTTTAATCACAACTAACAGGCGACGGGTAATCGGATACTCACCACTCTGAAATACAGCCGTATTCACTTGGTTGCGCTTAGCTGGGCACTGATCAAGGGGAATAAAAGGCTCCTTATACGGAGCAATGAGCTGATTGAGATTACGGCCCACCGGCAGCGCCTTGATCTTACACTGCGAGACAACCAAAGGGGCTGAGGCTTGAAAAATTCCCCCAGGATCAGTAGCAACCTTCCGTAAAGCGTCTGTTGGAGTGGGCACTAATTCAAACCGGCCAGCGGCATCACCCTGTACCGCGTAGCGCGTAATTTTCAAGTCAGGGCCGCCCACTTGGCTCCAATTGGTAATCTTGCCGCTGTCAATATCATTGACTTGGTCTACGGTTAAACCGGGTATATTCAAACTTGGGTTTACGGCAACCGCCCTGCCATCAATCGCCACCGGCACCTCTTTCAGCATAAAACCCCGTTGTTGCGCCTGTTGGTATTCCTTATCTTGAACCGGGCGAGAGGAGTGAGCGAAGGACAGTTGATTGTCTAACAGCATCCGCAGCCCTGTACCCGAACTCGGAATCGTATTGTAAGGGTGGGTGTAGCGCAAGCGAAACTGAGGCCAAACCGTTTGAATCGCGGAATCTAAATCTCGCCGAATCGGTGCCCAAGTCGTGCTGCCACCATAGCTGAAAAGTCCGCTAGGCACGTTCTGCACTTGAGCAAATGTTTCAGCACTCGATGATCTAACCGCAGCCGATTGATGGTTAATTGCACGATTTTTATTAACCGCAAAGTGGTTGAGCAACCACCAGAAACCTGCCCCCAATAATCCAGCGGTGATTAGGAGGGACAAAACGAGAACAGTGGTTTCCTTATTTTGAGACATGGATAGATTGCCCTACTCCCCCACCGGCTTAAAAAATACTGGAAAGTAACTTGTAAATTAGGCGAAACAGTGCGGTGAGGGCGACTGCAGATAAGCCGGCCAAGGCGGCAATTGCCACTACGCCCTGAAGGCCAAATCCACCTTGTAACTGGGAAACGCCCAACACAATCGCCAGCGTCACAATCGCAATAATTGGTAAATCCTTGCCCTCAATCACACGGCGGGCTTGGGCAAAGATCACACTCGCCAAGATTCCCAACCAAATAAGATAACTTACTCCAGAAATTCCGAGTGCACTACTAATGGCAATCGCCAGTAAAGCCCCCTGAAAGCCGGTAAATGCAGCTCCTCCTAACAGCTCAAAGGTTGAGAAGGAAGGCTTTGTTGGGCGTTGTAGGGGGGCTGGTGGGGACTGCTGAGCCGGCGGTGTTGCGGGTGCTGGGCGGGGGGCTGTGATCTGGGTGGGTAGAGAAGTCGGCGGCATTGACGGCGGTGGGTTAAGAGAGGGTGCCGGTTGGGGTTGTTGGGGAGAAAGGGCGGCAATCACCTCGTCGGCTGACTGGAAGCGCCGGCTGGGAGCAGATAGCAGCATCCGATCTAAAATCGTTGCGAGATGATCACTAACCCGTGCATATCCTCTCCAGTTCAACTCATTGCTGTAGGAATCAAATAACTCCATTGCCGACTTGCCTGTGAGCAATGTAATGCAAGTCACTGCCAAGGCGTACAGATCAGTGGAAGGAAAAACCGTGCTGCCGGCCATTTGTTCTGGCGGTGCGAACCCCATCGAATAGATGCCGGTGCTGCGCTGATGTCCGGGATCTCCCCCTGCTGCCTGCGCCACTTGCTTGACGGCACCGAAATCTAACAAAAAAAGCCGGCCATTGCGAGCACGCATAATATTCGCCGGCTTGATATCTCGGTGGATGGAATGGTGTTCGTGGACAAATTTCAGCACCTTGAGGATTTCTCCCAGCACTTCCAAAATCTCTGCTTCAGAGAACTGCCCTTTCTGCGCCAGTTCCTCCTCTAAATTTTGCCCATCAATAAATTCTTGTACCAGATAAAAAAACTGGTCTGGTTTGCCCGGTTGCAAGCCGGGGACTTCCAGGGGAAAGAATGCAAACAGATCCGGGATTTGGGGATGCCGGTTGCCCAATTCCTCTAAAACCACCGCCTCGCGCTCAAATAAACCTTGGGCGATTTGCATTTGTTGGGGAGTCAGATCGCCTGCCGGTTGAAACTGTTTGACCACACACTGACGCATCGCCGGGGTATAGCGATCGCGAGCAAGAAACGCTGCGCCAAATCCTCCCTTACCCAGGAGTTTCACCGGCAGATACCGCCCAATTAAAATCAGCGGCATCCCGCAGCTGGTGCAGAACTTCTGCTGCACTGTTTTGAGAATGTTGCTGTCATCGAGATCGGCAAAAGAGTTGACGGGACGGGGACAGCCGGTGCGGGTGCAGAGAATTTCCATAGCCGTCAGAAGTCAGAGTTCAGCGATCATCGGTTATCGGTCAAAAGTCAAGGGCGAAAGCTTGGGGACAAATAACTGAGGATTTGGGACAGGAAAACCCGATCAAAAACCCAGATTAACTTCCTGTTGAGTTAGGGGAAGCTGTCTCTAAAGCATTTGATTCCACCGGCAGAGTCGGTATCAGATGCTTTTCCAGCCCTTGCGTGGCAAATTGGGGTAATATTTCGCGGCTAAATGCCTCTGCGGCTTTTGAGCGATAGCGGTTCGGATTATAAATAACTGACAGCATCCGTTTCACCACCACTTCCTCAATGGGAGCACGGTGGATCACGCCCATCTGCAACTCCTTCTCAATCGCAGAAATCGAGACAAACGCAGCACCTAAGCCGGCTTGCACGGCATTTTTAATTGCTTCAATCGAGTTCAATTCCATCTCGATTTTGAGCCGGCGCGTATCGATTCCGCAGCGAGAGAGAACCTGATCGATCACCTTGCGAATCGTTGATTGCGAGTCAAGGGTGATAAACTGCAATTTGTAAAGGTCTTCTTTTTGAATCGGATCAATTTTAGTAAGCGGGTGAAAAACCGGCAAAATCAGGGCCAGTTCATCATCGGCATAAGGCACAACTTCTAAAGATTCTTGCAATTCTGGGGGAATTTCACCGCCGACGATGGCCAAATCAATTTGACCATTGGCCACACTCCACGCGGTGCGCCGAGTTGAGTGAACGTGCAATTGTACCGCCACATCGGGATAGCGTTGCCGGAACATCCCAATCATGCGAGGCAGAAGATAAGTCCCTGTTGTCTGAGAAGCGCCAACAATCAGGGTGCCGCCTTGAAGGTTTTGCAGATCCTCAATCGCTCGACAGGTTTCCTGGCAAAGCGTCAAAATCTTTTCCCCGTAGCTGAGAAGTAGGTGCCCTGCTTCTGTCAGTTGGGCACGCCGGCCCCCCCGATCAAACAATGGTACATCCAACTGCCGCTCTAAATTTTGCACTTGCAGACTGACAGCCGGCTGTGAGACATATAAGCTATCAGCGGCCCGTTTAAAACTGCCCTCAGCGGCGATTGCTTTGAGGATGCGTAACTGATCTAACGTGAAAGGAAGGTCGGACATATCGCTAAACCTGAAAGGGGAAAGGAGCCTTGAGGCAGCCAACCGATTCAACGGATGCGGACTGAGTGATTAAGTGGCCCAGTATGTTTTGGTGCTTCTAACACAACGACAGTAGCACAACAGGGTACACGTCCCTTTAAATCGTTTGTGACGATGGGGGTCAAAGTCCAAGCACAAAGAAATTAGTGGCTCAGAAGAAGATATCCAGAATCTTTCAACTGCAACCTTGACCAGTTGTACTAAGATTTACCTGACTTGCACAATATCTAGAAGTGGGTACAACTGGACTCTTCTGAATGTATCAGGAATTAACCAACTGACCCCAACCTGTAAGTCGTGCTGATTGTATTTTATTTTTTCGATTGAGTGAGTGCGATGTCTTTTAATGGGCTAACGACGAGCCATTTGATCATGCTGGGACTGCTGCTGGGTTTTGCGATCGCTCACAGCGGTTTAGCCGGCTTGCGTCCTTGGGGAGAAAAACGCCTAGGGGCGAGGCTTTACCGCGTCTTGTTCGCCCTGGTGAGCTTGCCTTTAGCCGTGGTGCTAATTGTCTATTTCTTTAATCATCGATATGACGGCTGGCAGTTGTGGCAGGTGCAGGGAGTCAGAGGAGTGCAGCCGGCAGTATGGGTACTCTCGGCAATTTCTTTCTTTTTTCTCTACCCAGCAACCTTTAACCTCTTAGAAATCGCAGCGGTGACTAAGCCCCAAGTTCACCTCTACGAAACCGGCATCATCCGCGTCACCAGGCACCCCCAGATGGTAGGACAGATCATTTGGTGTATTGCCCACACACTCTGGATCGGCACCTCTTTTACCCTCGTCACTTCCATCGGTTTGATCCTGCACCATATCTTTGGAGTGTGGCATGGGGATCGCCGGCTTGCCAGTCGTTACGGAGACGCGTTTGAAGCCGTTAAATCTCGCACTTCGATTACCCCCTTTTTAGCGATTCTCCAAGGCCGGCAAACCTTTGAGTGGCGGGAGTTTGTCCGTCCGTCGTACCTAGGCGTCACCGGCTTCATCCTGCTGCTATGGTGGGCGCATCCCCTGTTAATCCGAGTAACAGCCAGTGCCGGCTGGTAAAATTCGCCGCAAACGTTACGAATTCAGTTGTCCAGATGATCCCAATTAGCGGTAGCATGATCCCAAAGCCGATAGTAAACAGAAATAAATCTTGAGGAATCATGCTGCTGTCAACTATTAGTGAGCGGGCGTTTACACAAGAAGTTTTAGAATCTTCCACTCCTGTTTTAGTTCATTTTTGGGCACCCTGGTGCGGCCTGTGCCGAATGATTAACCCCATCTTGATGCGCTATCAGGCAGAGTGGGGCGATCACCTCAAAATTGTTGGATTTAATGCTGACGAAAGTTTAAAAGTAGCAAACACTTACCGACTTACGACTTTGCCGACGTTGATCCTGTTTGAAGAAGGCAAAGTGCGGCATCGACTCGATGGTTTTAACGGACGAGACGATCTGCGGATGGCGCTAGAAGCGATCGCCCTCAACTACGCAAAACATTCTAAAACCCTTTGTCTGCAGCCGGCACAGGAGCGCCATCCTTATTCTGCCTAGAAAAAGTGTCTGATCTCGTCGAGTTTCAACAACCCCACTTGGAGCAAAGTCTTGGTGGGGTTTTTCTATGGAGGGGCATGGGGCATGGGGCATGGGGCATGGGTCAAGGCTTCGCCTACCTAAAGGTAGGGGCATGGGGCATGGGTCAAGGCTTCGCCTACCTAAAGGTAGGGGCATCGGGCATGGGACTAGGGAAGAGGGGGAGAAATGTGGTGAACAGCCTATCCCATGCAATCTTCTATTTCACCATTTCGGACTAACTAAGCTATGCCGGTGGGGAGTAGCATATCATCCCCTCGCTTATGGTAAGTCACTACAAGATTGCCCTATGCCAATTTTTAAAAGTGATCTTTTTACTTGCAGTAGTCAAACAAAAATGTTAAGCGACTGTCTATTTGACTGAATTTTAAATCATTATAATCCCCAGTCGTAGCCGCGCACCGTATGTCACAATGTAAACAATTCTGCCAAATGAGTAAAGAAACTTAAAGTAGGCGTTCAGTGATGGAACCAATCTATCAGTATGCCTGGGTGATTCCAGTCCTGCCTCTATTAGGGGCAATGGTGGTTGGCCTGGGCTTAATTTCTTTTAATGGGTTAACCAACCGTCTGCGGCAGTTGAATGCTGTGTTTATAGTCTCCTTGCTAGGAGCAGCAATGGTTTTTTCCTTTGCGCTGCTCTGGAGTCAAATTCAAGGTCATGAACCCTATCTCTATACCTTGGAATGGGCTGCAGCGGGAGATTTCCACCTGCGGATGGGCTACACGATTGACCCCCTGACCTCTCTGATGTTGGTCATCGTGACAACCGTAGCCTTTTTGGTAATGGTTTATACAGATGGCTACATGGCTCACGATCCGGGGTATGTGCGCTTCTACGCATACCTGAGCTTGTTTAGCTCCTCGATGTTGGGTCTGGTGGTTAGCCCAAATCTGGTACAAGTTTATATTTTCTGGGAACTGGTCGGTATGTGTTCATACCTGCTGATCGGGTTCTGGTATGACCGAAAAGCGGCGGCGGATGCTTGCCAGAAGGCGTTTGTCACAAACCGCGTGGGTGACTTTGGTTTGCTGCTGGGAATTCTGGCACTCTATTGGAGCACCGGCAGCTTTGAATTCAACGAGATCGGTGCACGATTGCAAGATTTGGTGCAGTCTGGTGCCTTAAGTGGTGGTTTGGCTGCCTTATTTGCAATTCTGGTCTTTTTAGGGCCGGTCGCCAAATCAGCGCAATTTCCCCTGCAAGTCTGGCTGCCAGACGCAATGGAAGGCCCAACACCCATTTCAGCCTTGATTCACGCCGCAACAATGGTTGCAGCCGGCGTCTTTTTGATCGCCCGGATGTACCCAGTGTTTGAAGGCGTGCCGGTGGCAATGGATGTAATCGCTTACACCGGCGCTTTCACAGCCTTTTTAGGGGCGACGATTGCGATTACTCAAAACGACATTAAAAAAGGCTTAGCTTACTCAACCATCTCCCAGCTCGGCTATATGGTGATGGCAATGGGAGTGGGAGCTTATGGAGCCGGCTTGTTTCACCTAATGACCCACGCTTACTTCAAAGCCATGCTGTTCCTGTGCTCTGGCTCAGTAATTCACGGCATGGAAGGCGTTGTGGGTCATGATGCCGTCTTGGCGCAGGATATGCGCCTGATGGGAGGTTTGCGGAAACATATGCCGGTGACAGCCACCACCTTTTTGATTGGAACCTTGGCGATCTGCGGGATTCCGCCATTTGCCGGCTTCTGGTCTAAGGATGAAATCTTAGGTTCTACCTTTGCCGTAAATCCATTTCTGTGGGGCGTTGGCTGGGTGACTGCCGGCATTACCGCCTTCTATATGTTCCGGATGTATTTCTCGACATTTGAAGGGAAATTCCGGGGTAATGATCAGCAGATTCGCAACCAGTTGCTTGCAGAAAGCGGCAAAGAACTGCAGCCGGCTTTTGGGCCAGGAGCGATGAACCCCAAGGAATTGGAACATGACAGCGACCCTCATGCCCATCACGGTCATAGTGAATTTCCTCACGAGTCACCGCTAACGATGACGTTCCCCCTGATGGCGTTGGCAGTGCCTTCTGTCCTGATTGGTTTGCTGGGAACTCCCTTTGCAAATTACTTTGAGGAGTTTATCCATCCCCCAACCGTCATGGCGGCTGTGGAAGCATTGCATGGAACACCGGCACTCGAACACGCAGAGGAATTCAATTTAAACGAATTCCTGATCATGGGCGGCAGTTCTGTCGGGATTGCTTTGATTGGCATCACCCTCGCTTCTCTGATGTATCTGAGTCGCAAGATTGACCCCGCAGCAATCGCCAAAACAATCCAACCACTCTACAAGCTGTCGCTCAACAAGTGGTATTTCGATAACATCTACGATTTCCTCTTCGTCAAAGGTAGCCGCCGGTTAGCGCGGCAAGTGATGGAAGTGGACTATCGAGTTGTTGATGGTGCTGTGAACCTCACAGGTTTAATTACAGTATTGAGTGGCGAAGGGCTGAAATACTTTGAAACGGGCCGCGCTCAATTCTACGCCCTGATAGTATTTGGGGCTGTTTTAGGAATCGTGATTGTCTTTGGAGTAAGTTGATAGTCGGGCATGGGGAATTGGGCATAGGGCATGGTAAACAATCCAACCAATGCCCGATTCCCAATCCCACCGCTTCGCGGAGGCAAGCTAAGGATGTGGATATTGCCGCATTCTGGCTCATTGCTCAATTGCCAATTAACAATTTGCAATTATGAATTTAGCTGATTTTCCCTGGCTCACATTTATCATCTTGTTTCCAATCACGGCAGCGCTGCTGCTTCCCGTGATCCCGGACAAAGATGGTAAAACGGTGAGATGGTACGCCCTGATTGTGGGGCTGATTGATTTAGCCGTAACGGTTTACGCTTTCTACAGCCAGTACGATTTGAGCAATCCTGAGTTGCAACTGGTAGAAAGCTATGCTTGGGTGCCGCAACTCGATTTGAATTGGTCGGTGGGTGCCGATGGGCTGTCAATGCCGCTGATTTTGTTGACTGCCTTTATTACAACCCTGGCAATTCTCGCCGCTTGGCCGGTGACGCTGAAGCCGAAGCTGTTTTATTTCCTGATGCTGGCCATGTATGGGGGCCAGATTGCGGTGTTTGCCGTTCAGGATATGCTGCTGTTTTTCCTAGTTTGGGAACTGGAATTGGTGCCGGTTTACCTAATTCTGGCGATTTGGGGCGGCAAGAAGCGGCAATATGCGGCAACGAAGTTTATTCTCTACACGGCGGGGGGTTCGCTGTTTATCCTGTTGGCAGCCTTAACGATGGCGTTTTACGGGGATACCGTAACGTTTGATATGCGGGCGATTGCCAACAAAGATTACGCCATGAACCTGCAGTTGTGGCTTTATGGGGGCTTCTTAATCGCCTACGGGGTAAAGCTGCCAATTTTTCCGCTGCACACTTGGCTGCCTGACGCCCACGGGGAGGCGACGGCACCGGCACATATGTTGCTTGCCGGCATTCTGTTGAAAATGGGCGGTTATGCGCTGTTTCGCATGAATGCCGGGATGCTTCCAGATGCTCATGCGGTGTTTGCGCCGGTGCTGGTGATTCTGGGGGTTGTCAATATTATCTATGCCGCCCTGACTTCCTTTGCCCAGCGAAACTTAAAACGCAAGATTGCTTACTCTTCGATTTCCCACATGGGGTTTGTTCTGATTGGGCTAGGTTCTTTTACCGACCTAGGAACGAGTGGGGCAATGCTGCAAATGGTTTCCCACGGGCTAATTGGGGCAAGTCTCTTCTTTATGGTGGGAGCCACCTATGACCGAACGCACACCCTGATGCTAGATGAAATGGGGGGCGTTGGGCAGAAGATGCGGAAGGTTTTCGCGATGTGGACGGCTTGTTCTCTGGCGTCTTTAGCACTGCCAGGGATGAGCGGTTTTGTGGCGGAGTTGATGGTATTTGTAGGCTTTGCAACCAGTGATGCCTATAGCTCAACGTTTAAGGTGATCGTGGTATTTTTGGCAGCGGTTGGGGTGATTCTAACTCCGATTTACTTGCTGTCGATGCTGCGTGAGATTTTCTACGGCCCAGAAAATAAAGAACTCGTCAGCCACGAGGTTTTGGTGGATGCGGAACCGCGAGAAGTGTTTATCATTGCTTCTCTGTTGGTGCCGATTATTGGGATTGGTTTATATCCCAAGATTCTGACTCAGGTTTATGATGCAACGATCGTGCAGCTAACGGCGCGACTGAGAGATTCGGTGCCAACGCTAGCGCAGAAGCCGCATTCTAAGCCGGTGGCGCTACAACCGGCACCCTTAGCGGATCTGCCGGTGCTTGTTGCCCCGGTGATTGGCGGAAGTTAGAATTTCACCCAATATATTGTGTTTGTTTGCCGGCTTCTCAGTTATTCTGAGGAGCTTTTTTTATTTGATTCGTTCCCTCTATTCCCAAAGCTTAGGCGGGTTGAATGTTTTAAATCTCGGCACGTTTTTACAGAGAGAAATTCTCCTACCAAAAAAAAGTTGGATGTTTTAAAGACCTGCAAGTTTTTATAGCAAAAAATTTTTCGTCCTAAATAATAGACAATCCGTGATGGGCAAGGGGAGATATTATAGCGTACAGCCTATTGCTTAGAACGGTGCATTGTTTATGTCCTTCTACTTTCAACTCAAACGATGGTTAGTCGGCGATCCTTTACCGACGAGTGCTTCTGAGGAAGAACGCTTGAGTAACGCTGCCGGCTTGGCGGTGCTTGCCTCGGATGCGCTTTCCTCCGTGGCTTATGCGACTGAGGAGATTCTTTTGGTGCTGATCGCAGCTGGCAGTGCAGCGCTGACTTGGTCTTTGCCCATTGCCGGTGCGATCGTGCTGCTGCTTGTGGTAGTGGTGCTGTCCTACCAGCAAACGATTCGCGCCTATCCCAAAGGCGGTGGTTCTTACATCGTGGCGCGGGAAAATTTAGGACTGGTGCCAGGATTGATTGCCGCCGGCTCACTGATGATTGATTATATCTTGACGGTAACCGTCAGTATCTCTGCCGGCACGGCTGCCCTCACCTCAGCATTTCCTACGTTGAAACCTTACACAGAATTACTGTGTCTGATTTTCATTTTCTTACTAATGGTCGCCAATCTACGAGGTGTCAGGGCATCAGGCCAATTATTTGTAATTCCCACTTACACCTTTGTCGTCTCTATTGGATTACTCATTCTTGTAGGTTTGTTTAACCAATTTACGGGCCGAATTACGAATACCGAGACTGTCATTCAAGCAACGGAAGGCATTAGTTTATTTTTAGTTTTGCGAGCATTTTCAGCCGGCTGTGCCGCACTCACCGGCGTAGAAGCAATCTCAGATGGCATCTTAGCCTTTAAACCCCCAGAGTGGAAAAATGCCCGCATTACTTTGGGCTACATGGGCGTGCTTTTGGCATTCATGTTTCTAGGCATTACTTATCTTGCCCACGCTTATCATATTGTCCCGCACGAGGGAGAAACAGCGGTTTCTCTATTGAGTCGCGAGATTTTGGGCCGTGGGCCGCTATATTACTTCTTGCAAACTACAACGCTGCTGATCTTACTATTGGCAGCAAATACTAGCTTCGCTGACTTTCCTCGGTTATGTTATTTCCTCGCCCGTGATGGATTTTTACCTCGGCAATTAGCCCTTTTAGGCGATCGCTTGGTGTACTCTAATGGCATCATTTTACTGAGCGTTTGTGCCGGCATTTTAGTTCTAATTTTCAGAGGAAATACCAGCGCAATCATTCCCCTGTATGCAGTTGGCGTGTTCACGTCTTTTACCCTCTCACAAGCCGGCATGGTTGTTCACTGGTTTAAAGAGCGGTCTGCCGGTTGGCAATTCAGTGCTGTGATGAACAGTTTAGGCGCTTTAACAACGGCAGTTGTTCTCGGCGTGATTGTACTCACAAAGTTCCTTTTAGGCGCTTGGGTTGTGGTGGTGGCAATTCCAATCGTTATGGGCTTATTTTTAGCAATTCGGCGTCACTATGGATACGTGGCAAGGCGTCTGCGGTCGCGTCAGTTGCGGCCTATTCCTAACCCTAGACCGAAAGGTGCTATCGCTTTTAATCCAGCGATTGTGTTAGTAGGAAATGTACATCGCGGCTCGTTAGAAGCCTTGGAATATGCCTGTAGCATTGCTGATGAGATTGTGGCGATTCATGTTGATGTTGGGACGACACAGCGAGAGGAACTGTTGGAAGACTGGAAACTCCTACAAACTAATATTCCACTGATCATTTTGGATTCGCCTTACCGCAGTGCAATTTCGCCGATTGTCGAATTTGTCCATAAATTTGAAGATTGCCATCCAGACGTTTTTTCCACAGTGATTCTTCCCACATTTGTCCCCCGTAATTGGTGGGAGGAGCTTTTGCACAATCAAACAGCTTTTTTCTTAAGAGCAGCCTTGCGTGCTAACCGCAGCGGTGTGATTGTCTCTACCGTGCGATTTTATCTGTAATCAGCTAAGAAATCCAGGCGGCTTTGGGGTTGCCTGGATTTTGCCGGCAACGTGATGGGGATAAGCCGGTGATGAAAATACAGATTTGCTACCAAAGTTGAAATTGGGTTTAAAACCATAGATTTTACCGCAGCCTGCCGTCAGGTATACACGGGTAAAGTTGACGGTTGGATGCGATTGAACCGGGGTTTTTGTGAATTTTGCGAGAAGTTTCATCTAACAAAAGTTTTATTCGGTTACTGAAGTAACTTTTGACGATGCCGGCTCAAAACTCCGTCAATTTTTTGAATTAAGCGTAAAAGCTCCTGCTGTTTTACCACGTCTTCTATTTCGGTTAACGCTCCTTCGGCTTGCTCAATTTTTTGCATTAAAGACTGCGCTTCTGTTATTTCTTCAATGATGCCCTTTTCTGGAGTGGCTGAAGTAATATAAGAATTTGGATGTTTAACCAGTTCTTCTAATTCTGAAAGTGCCCCTTCTGCTCGTTCAATTTTTTGAACTAAGGATTTTGCCACAGTCGCACCTTGTCTCGCAGATTCGGTGAGTTCTTGAACCCGCCGTTTAAACCGATTCGCCAGTTGATCCACCTGACGTCCTGCATCAAATGTTTGAGTGACTAATTTGCCAATTTCAGAAGTTACCTTACTGAATTCATTAAATTGCCCGCCTGCGCGATTGGCGACAACCGCCGCCTGTACCGCCAAGTAACGGACTTGCTGGCTGACTTTGGAAATCTGTACAGAAGCCGTATTAACAGTTTCTAGCTCTTTTGCTAAGGCTCTGCCAATATCAACAATTTGATCGGTGTTGCGGCAAATCGCATTCACTCCTGTAAAGGTGGCATAAAAAGCATTTCTACCTTCGATAGAAAGCAGTTTGCCGATTTCAACAAATTGCTGATTGAGCTGGGCAATTTTTTTAGATTGTTTGATCAACTTGGATTGCTGAAAAGTTAACTTCTGATTTTGTTTTTGAATTTCCAACAAATTAAATTCTAATAATTGCGTATATCCTTTTCCTTTATCTTGTTCTCGCTGGAGCCTGGAAAGATATTCTAAATTTTCAATTTTTTGCAATCGGATAATCTCATTTGAAAGCGTTAACATTTGCGACAAGCCTAGCAGAAGCACCTGCATATCTAGTAAGCGATAACTTTTGTCATCACACAGCACTACAATCGGTTCATAAACTAAATCTTCAGAGCGATTGAGCGCAATTCGAGCAGCCTCATCAATTCCGCAAGTGTCATTGAGCTGTAGAGGGGGAGTTTTGACAGAATCTAACAGCACTTGAATCGGGCGCTGCATATAAAGATCAACGTTATAGGGTTGACTCATCCATTCTTGAAACTTGCGCCGAGAAATCATCCCCACCATCCGCAGGTTACTGGTAATGATGACGCCAGGGATATCCGGTTGATAGGCAAATGTTTTTGCGACAAGCTTCCCAGGTGTCGAGAGACTCACTAGAAAGTGGTGGGTGGGAAGGTGGCCGATGGTAGAATCGGGAGCGAGCTGACTTAGATCGATCATTCACCCTGATGCCCTTGATAATTGTTGATTGTAGATGATAAAAAGCTTAACCTAAATCATCATTTTCCAGTTTTGGGTGTAATCGAGCGAGGTTGATTTTCTCGTTTTAGGGTTGGAGTTTCCACCGGCAGCCTGAGTTACAGTCGCTTTCTTAGGGGTGATGCCGGCACCGGCAACCCAAACTCGCCACTAGCCACTATGATTGGCTAAATGTACTGGAATTAAAACTGCTGTGTTAGACGAACTAAGCCATCAGCCTCCTCGGAATAACCGGCTACCCAATCAGCGGTGGCAGATTTTCCCCCAAAAGCCAGAATTAGCGGCACAACTGGCAGCGGCAACCGGCTTATCCTCGGTACTGGCACAGGTGTTGATTGATCGAGGCATTGAGACGCCGGCGCAAGCACAAGCGTATTTAAACCCAGACTCCTTGCTGTTACCCTCCCCAGTCGATGAATTTCCCGACTTAGCAATGAGTGTGGAGTTGTTGCAAGAAGCGATCGCATCCCAACATAAAATCGCAATCTGCGGTGACTATGACGCCGATGGCATGACGAGCACCGCCTTATTAATTAGAGCATTGCGGTGGTTAGGCGCGAGCGTAGATTACGCCATTCCCAGCCGGATGCAAGAAGGTTACGGCATCAACCGGCGCATTGTTGAAGAATTTCACAGCGATGGCGTCCAGCTCATTTTAACCGTAGATAACGGCATTTCTGCTTACGATCCTGTAGATAGAGCGCGTCAGCTTGGCTTAAAAATTATTATCACCGATCACCACGACATCCCCGAAAAATTGCCGCCGGCAAATGCAATTTTGAATCCTAAACTGATTCGAGAAGATTCTCCCTATCGAGGTGTTGCCGGTGTTGGGGTTGCTTATATTCTCGCGATTACCCTTGCCCAAAAACTTGACAAAACTCACGGATTAATTCATCCCCTGCGAGAATTGATGACACTCGGCACGATTGCTGATTTAGCACCTTTAACCGGCGTCAACCGGCGGTGGGTAAAACTGGGATTGCGACAATTACCAAACTCGAAATTAGCCGGTGTGCAGGCATTAATTCAAGTTGCCGGTGTTTCTGCCAGGGGGAAGGGGGGAGAAAGTTCTCAAGCACCGATTAAAGATTCAAAAACTTTAAAACCTGAAGATATTGGGTTTCGTCTTGGCCCTAGAATTAATGCAGTGGGACGAATTGGCGATCCCCAAATTGTGATTGAATTGCTCACAACAGATGACATGGGGTTAGCACTTGAAAGAGCAATGCAGTGCGAGCAAATTAACGAGCGCCGGCAGCAACTTTGTGCCCAAATTGAACAAGAAGCGATTGCATATATTGAAAACAGCGATGTAGATTTACAGCAAGATCGTGTTTTAGTGGTTGTGCAACCAAACTGGCATCACGGCGTGATTGGGATTGTTGCCTCGCGGTTAGTGGAACGTTACGGAGTGCCGGTGTTTATCGGAACTTTTGAAAGCGAAGAACACATCCGAGGTTCAGCACGAAGTATTCCAGAATTTAATATATTTGAAGCGCTACAGTTTTGCGATGATTTATTAGGAAAATATGGCGGACATCGGGCAGCCGGCGGCTTTTCGATGGCAGCCGGCAATGTAGAAGCGCTGCGGGAACGTCTTAGTAAATTTGCTCACAAATGCCTAGATCCCGCACACCTGAAACCACTGGTGCAAATCGATACTCTTGTTAATTTGCATCAAATTAATTTAGACCTTTATCAGCAAATTGATGCCCTGCAACCCTGCGGTATTGACAATCGAGAACCTGTTTTTTGGACGCCAAATGTGCGCGTGGTTGAGCAAAAACCGATTGGCAAAGGACATATTAAAGTCACCCTTGTGCAAGAAGCCGATGCGTTAACTTGCCAGCCGCCGGCACGAATTAAAGCAGTTGCGTGGCGCTGGGGAGATTACTTTCCCTTGCCGACGCGAGTTGATGTCGCTTTTCAATTAAAAGAAAATAACTGGAATGGCAACTCGACTGTTGAATTAGAGTTAGCCGGTGTGCGACTTCCCGATAATAGTGGGGAAGAGAGTGGGAGAGTAAGAAAAATTCTTAAATCCCCTAATTCTAGCTATTCTAATAAACCAACACTTACCCTTCTTTACCCGAAAGCGCCGGCAATTCAAATTGTGCCCGAATGGGTGAAAGCTGACGATTTTAATCAATTATTGTCGCAATTGCACGGGAGAGTTTTGATTTATGGTGCCGGTAAGCCAGAGATGCCGGCAGATTTAGCCAATTGTGAAATTGAGTATGATCGTCCTCGGCATATTTGTGATGCTTTTATATTATGGACGCTGCCGCCTTCTGGGAGTCATTTGCAGTGGTTGTTAGCAATTGGAAAACCGCAGCAGGTTTATGTGTGCGATCAAGTGCCACAAATGCCTACCGCGCCAGAGTTAAAAGCACATTTACAAAATTACCTAAAAAACTTCCCAGACAAGCCGATAAACTTGCTGCAACTAAGTCAGCAATGGTGGGTTGCCCCTTGCACAGTGGTTGCCGGCTTACGAGAATTAGGCTATCCCTGCCCGGAATTTCCTCAGACTCTCTCCCTGGATAAGGAATTAGAAAGGTTGCATCGCTGGTATGTTTATCCCGCCCAGAAATTAGCCCAATTAAAATGGGCGTAAAGTTCTTGGAATTATTTGCGTTTATCTGCGGTTAAAAAATTAATATCTGCAAGAAGTCCCTTAAAACCGGCAACCTACAAATTTTAATTTTTCACCGGCAACTTCTAAAGGCTGGGCTTAAGCCATTTAGTCATTAACGTATTAAAGGACTGCCCCAATTGTTTCTTGACGCGCCACCGCTGGAAGGCTTGCTCATACTCTTCGCCTTCCGTTTGATAAGTTTTCCAACCTTGTAACGCCAATCCCAGCCCCCAAGCCAGTACAATGTAAAGCGACCACGAAAGTTCGTGACTTGAGACTAAATTCAATAGCACGAAAAAAGAGTTGACGATTGAAAATTTGACAAAATTTTGCTGCAATTTACTGTGCCGGTACGCATCAAATACTTGCCGACTTTGCAACTCTCCCTGCCGGTTATTCCACTCAATTTCTGCCGCTTGGAGATTTTCTGAGGAGATATTTAAATCATGGGCAATTTCCAATAGCTGTGCGCGAGACATTTCGCCGCCTTGTTCTTGGCGCGTCAATGCTAAATGGAGAATTTGCTGAACATCATCTTGACTATAAGCGCGGGTAATTGGGGCGGTAGTAGCCGGCTTATCGGGTTGTTTAAGATTATCAGAAAAAATCATGAGCTTTGCCTGGTTGAGAGTATACAGATGAGTTTGAGGGGAAGGGTACTATTTATATTTTGCCAAAGCTCTTTTTCTGCCGGCAGTGGGGATATCCGATCCGGTTCTTACGAATTGAGATTAGCGTCAGGAAACCTTAGCAATGCTGCTGTTTTCAGAAAATGGAACCATCCAACTATTTTGCAAATGAATAACATTTTTATGAGTTGCCTGTTGAGTTAGCCAGCAAACGTTGAGGCCGGTTGTGCTAGCCTAAAAGCATCAGGCGCTTAAGCAATCTAGATTTCCGTCTTGGGACTGAGGAAACAGACAATGAATTTAAGCATTGTTAACAACCGATTATACATCGAACTAGAGTGGTATGAGCAGCTATGGGCGTTTACGCTTAATAAAACCTTTGAGATACCGCTTGAGCATATTGAACAAGTAACTAATGAAGAACCTCTGAGTAATTGGGCAGAACTCCGCGCCCCCGGTACGTTTCTCCCAGGCGTGATCAAAGCCGGCACCTATTACACCAAACAGGGTAAAGAATTTTGGTATGTCACCAAAGATAAAAATTATTTAACTTTAGAATTAAACGATGAACCTTACAAACGCATAATTTTTACGCTGGATGATAACGAAGTTTGGCAGGAAAAAATTAATCAAGTTAGATTGGATACGAAATTGGGATAAATTAACAAATTAAGCCATGAATCAAACTTTTTACAAACAACTACCTTTTTTCAAGATTATATTTTCTGGCCTGTTGTTTACTCTGTTGACAACAGCGTCTTGCAAATCAGAAAGTTCCGGGGAAGTGTTAAGTAACTCAGAACAATTGCCTAATTCAGGAAAAGCGGAAAAAAACTTTGCAGTCAACATCGCACAAGCCGGAAGTCAGCCGAATCAAAAGAGTCTAGAAGCTATTAAAGATGAAAAAACTCAAGTAGAAAAAATCGCTGAAGGATTTGAATTTATCGAAGGGCCGGTTTGGCATCCCGAAGGCTTTTTACTCTTCAGTGATATAAACGGCGATACTATCTATCAATGGCAAGAAAATCAAAAAGCAAAAGTTTTTCGCCGGCCTTCTGGAAAAGCCAATGGCAACACCCTAGATCGGGAGGGACGTTTAATTACGGCTGAACACAGTAACCGTCGCGTCTCACGCACTGAAACAGACGGAAAAATTGTAACTCTAGCTGATAAATACGAAGGCAAATCGTTGAACAGCCCGAATGATCTGGCCGTCAAATCAGATGGCAGCATTTACTTTACAGATCCCCCTTATGGCATCAAAAAAGAGCAAGAAGAATTAGGGTTTTATGGAGTTTATCGGCTTGCCCCAGATGGTAAATTAACCCTGCTCGTTAAAGATTTCATGCGTCCAAACGGAATCACCTTTTCCCCAAACGAGAACAAACTTTATATCAACGATTCCCAAGAAAGTCACATTCGAGTTTTTGATGTAAATTCCGATGGAACCTTAACAAATGGACGCATCTTTGCAGAACTGAAAGATCCGAATAAAAAAGGCGTTCCAGACGGAATGAAAACAGATATTCAGGGTAATATTTATAGCACCGGCTCTGGAGGCGTTTCGGTATTCTCGCCGGCAGGTAATCTCCTAGGCACAATAGAAGTCCCAGAAGCGACTACAAACCTAGCCTGGGGAGACAGCGACGGCAAAACACTGTATATCACAGCAGGGAAAAGCCTTTACCGCATCCGCCTAAAAATTGCCGGGATGCGCCCTAATTTCAGAACAAATAACTAATCCCAATTAACCTACTAACCAGCTAACCGCTGACAAAAATCTTAATCCTCACAATCACTTCCCTCAAACTCTCAACCTTATCCGCGTTTATCCCCATATACCAAACGACAAACTATCGCCAACATCTGCGTGCATCTGCGTGCATCTGCGGTTAAAAAAATCCCAATCCAAAACCCATACAACTAAAGATAGATGCCCAAATCAAACCCTTCGTGCTAACCTGCCAAGTAAAGCATTTTTTTGCTGAGCAAGTGAGCATGAAACGCAAAACAACGCGACGCAAATTCTTAGTCACAAGTGTTGCAGCAGCCGGCACAGTTGTAGGATGCAGTGCATTAGCGCGGAACCAAACCAGCACATCTGCACCCTCAAGCATTGCTATGACACCCGCATCCATGCCAGAAAGAGTGTTAGGCAAAACCGGCATTAGCCTCCCCATTTTTGGCTTAGGATGTGCCGGCCAAACACCGCTTTCTAAAGAAGGACAAGAGGCAGCAGCAGTCGCAATTCTTGAACGCGCACTTGAACTCGGTATTCGCTATTTTGACACAGCAGCAGAGTACGGCCCAAGTGAAGATTATTTAGGAAAAGTGCTGCCGGCATATCGAGATAAAATCTATCTGGCAAGCAAAACTCATGCACGAGATCGGGATGGCGCGTGGCGACATTTAGAGCGATCGCTGAAGCGTTTAAAAACCGATCATTTAGATGCTTGGCAATTGCATCACGTCTCCTTACCGGGAGAAATTGAGCAAATTTTCAGCAAAACCGGCGCAATTAAAGCAGTCGAAGAAGCAAAAGCACAAAAATTAATTCGCTTTGCCGGCATCAGCGGCCACCACGAACCCGATATCATTGCTGAAGGGTTGCGCCGGTATCCCTTTGACACCACCCTAATTTGCGTCAATGCAGCCGATACACATCACCCGCGTCCATTTATACCCACAGTGATGCCGGTGGCGCGTGAGAAAAATGTTGGCGTCATTGCTATGAAAGTGCCGGCTTACGGACGGTTATTTAAAAATAATGTCTTAGATGGGATGCAGCAAGCGATGGGGTATAGCCTCTCGGTTGCCGGCGTACATTGTTGCGTGATAGCCGCTGAGACTGTTGAACAATTGGAATCTAATGTGAAAGTGGCGCAAGCGTTTAAGCCATTAAGTGAGGCAGAAATGACAGCCATTGAACAACGTACTGCAATTGCATGGCAAGAGAATACTTTTTTTAGAGCTTGGACTTAAATTAAAACTGCCATTTCTAACCCGATGAAATTACACTTTTCCGAAATAAATCTGAAAGTGTGCCTCAGGAAATGAGCATTTAACTTGCCATTTATGTGATCCACAAAAGTTTTTTATTCTTCTCTCCATCTCCCTTGCTGCGGGCGCACACGCTCTTTCGCCCCTACGGTTCCCTCATGACAAGGGTGCAAATTTAATGTTTATCAGCTTACTTTGAGGCGACCGATGTCTGAGAGAGTTGCTCAATCCAATTTTTAGCCATCGCTTTTGAAAGTGAGTTCGTTAACCCTGGGTTAGCCAGCTCATAAATGATTTCGCCTAGTAGATCCTCACAGCTTGGATCGTAACCGATATCCTCACGGCTTTCTATCGCATTGGCCCAATCTTCCACTTCTGTCGCTGAAAGTTTATCGGATACATATCGCTTTAAAACCCCTGCAATATGTTGACGCTTCAGGATGAGTAATTCGCTTTTGCTCACCCGGCCAAAGGCGCTTAAAAGCGATAAAATTTCGCTTAAGGGTTGGTTAAATTGAAACAGTGAATCTAACAGTTCTATTCTTTTCATGCAAACTTCTGCTTAATGCATACAATATTACCATTTAAATACAAGCATAAGTGATTTTTGTGCATTTAGTTGTGCCGGCTGCATTGGCTTGTGGTTTAAGCGGGGGTAAGGCTGCGCCAACCGTTAGCTAGAGGCAAGGCTGCGTCAACCTTTAGGTAGGGGCAAGGGGGAAAACAATATTGGTTTTAATTTCGCAACCCTACTGATGAGTTCCTTTTTAGTTGACAGTCCATAATTATCAGATAGCTCAAAATGAGGCGAATTTAGGGGAAAACTTCCCCTAGCGCCTTAATCTGGGGGGCTAGAAGATATACGGTAAAAGGATTCTAGAAAATATGGGAAATACATCGTACTAGCAAGTAGCCGGTGAAAATCAGATACAAGTAATTTTAATCTGAGTTCAATCGAGAAATCTTGGCAGTTTCCGCCACCGGCTTGCTTGTGTCAAGTGCCGGTTAAGTCAGATTACTTAAGAGTTTGGTAGAATTGGACACGGATATTTTTTGAAATTAAGTGTATTGAAACAAAAGCCGGCTTATTATCCTTTTTTCTTTGAGTTTGTCTAGTTGCGTTCCTCTAGGTTTTAGCCGGCACTATGACTTGCCAGCTTTAAAGAAGAATTAAAAGGCTATCTTAGGCAATGGGAATTTTCATAATAAACTCCGTACCTTTTCCCTGTTCAGAATTTACGTCGATGGTTCCTCCGTGCTTTTGCACAATAATTTGATGAACGATTGCCAATCCCAAACCCGTTCCTTTTCCCACGGGTTTAGTCGTGAATAGAGGGTCAAAGATGCGTTGCTTAACCTCTTCCGTCATCCCCATTCCATTATCTGCAATCCGGATTACAATCTGCTGTTCATCCTTCATTTCAGTTGTAACGGCGATCACATTGGGATTCGTTTTTAGCGCTTCATAGCTACGTCCTCGACTTGCTTCTTCCAATGCGTCAATCGCATTTGCTAAAATATTCATAAATACCTGATTGAGTTGCCCTAAATAACACTCAATTTTAGGAAGTTCCCCATAATTTTTTATAATTTGAATCGCCGGATGCTGCGCTTGAGCCTTCAAGCGATGCTGCAAAATCATTAAGGTACTGTCAAGTCCTTCATGGATATTCACTGAGATTTTGAAATCTACATCAGCCCGTGAAAACGTTCTTAATGAGGTGCTAATATCACAAATTCGCTGGATTCCAGCTTTCATAGATAAAAACATTTTAGGTAAATCTTCTAAAACATATTCTAAATCAATCTCTTCAGCTTTTTGTTCAATTTCTGGGCCTGGGTTAGGGAACTTAGCTTGAAAAAGACGAATATAATCAAGTGCATCCTCAACAGCAACCCTAGCTTGATCTAGATTGCCGGTGATACACCCAACAGGGTTATTAATTTCATGAGCGATGCCGGCAACTAATTGACCGATTGTAGAGAGCTTTTCATTTTGAATTAACTGCAACTGTGTTCTTTTTAATTCGTTTAACGTCTCAGTTAATTCAGCCGTGCGTTTTTGAACTAATTCCTCCAGTTGGTGTTTCTGTTGTTCAAGTTCTAAGCTTAAGCGGCGAATTTTTAAGTGAGTTTGAATCCGTGCCAGTGCTTCTTCTTTGCGAAACGGTTTTATAATATAGTCCACCGCACCTAACTGCAATCCCTTCACTTTGTCACCTGGATCGGCTAGCCCTGTCATGAAAATCACCGGAATGTTTTTTGTCAAGGGGTCAGCTTGCAACTGCCGGCAAGTTTCAAAGCCATCCATTCCAGGCATCATTACATCCAGCAAAATCAAATCAGGCGGATAGCTTTTGGCTTGTTCAAGTCCCGTTAAACCATCCATTTCTACCATAACTTTATACCCTGCCGACTCCAAAGTGCTCTGTAAGATTTCTAGATTAGTCGGACTATCATCAATGACTAAAATAATTTCATGGTTGTGACTAGATAACATTGAATAATGGCTCCTGTCTCGAATTATAGTGCGCTTGTAGATGTGAAATTACCCCACCTTCTTTGAAGAAATTGGCGATTTTTTTGAAGGTTAAATTCCTTTACTAATAAACTCTATTTATTGAGAAACAACTGAGAGCTTTCATCAAGTTGGGCAAGACGTTTCCGTTTTGTTTGGACGCCTTTGATATATCCTCGCCTGACACATTCTAGGAGAGGCGACTGTTCAGCTAGAAAGGACACTGATCGGACTGCCGGCATGGCCATCGCCGGTAGGGCCGGTGTTGCTTCCCCATAGATCCAGTTTAATTGCAGATGCTTTGCAAAGTGGTGATATAAATCCTCTACTTTTATGAGGCAAGTACCGGCATCTCCTTCACTCTCGCTGACTTCCCCTAACGCGCGAGAAAGTCCCAGCTGTTATTAATCGATTTTCCCACCGATTGCCGGCATTTCTCTATACACCATTTCTCACTTATCTATAATTTATCTACTCAATATAATGTAGAGTTCCTGACCTAAACCTTTGAATAATATTCAAGCTCAAGCAATTCACACATCCTATACTTCATTTTAAAGCTTGACTACAACAAGCCGGCACCCTAAACTCTACCAGTTGCCGGCGAGAACCAAAACGCGACCGCACCCCAGGCCCAAAATAGAATTTACGGATATACAAAACATTACAAATCTGTGTTCAGCCGTGCATCCCTGTTTAAAGTCCGAGTGGGGTTTCTTCTTCATCGGATGCCGATTTTCTGGGCTTTATACACGCTTCGCTATCCATTTTGATCGCTTAGTTTGTCGTAAAAATAACGGTCAGCAAATCACTATTTAAAAGCAACTTCTAGCAGCCCATTAGACCAAAGGTGAAACCGCCAATAGTGAGAAAGCCGGTTGTCAACAATCTCAAACAAAGGCGCGGCGTGTTCCTGGGGATAATACATATAATGATCATCGCAGATATAGTACCAGACAGCGCCACCGGCTTCATGGAGTGCATAAACCACATATTCTTTACCAACTGTTAAGCGAAAGACGGTTTCTTTGCTTCGATTCACTCTTGAGTCAAGGTAAATTTCAGGTAAGGCTGCCCCGCTATTTGTAATGCAGCGAATCTTCATCATAATAGATTAACCTCACTGATTTTTATACGTCGTTTTTGGATATTGACGTTTGAATTTAAACTCTACGCTTTGATGGGACTGCCGGTTGTGAAACCAGTGGACTTGTATAGAGGCTCCCTCAATGATTACGCCTTGAGTCGTAGACATTTTAACCCAATTCTCCGGATGAATCAGAGATTTGCAATTAACAAAAACAGTATCGCAAAATCAAATGTTGTATTAGTCAGTTTTAACTGACTTTTGCTATTAGCGAGGGACTTAAGTCCCTCGCGGGCTGAGCGCTTAACCGATGACCCGCCTGGGATTCAAATCCTAGGCTAATAGCGAAAGTCATCTTCAGAGGACTGATACCAAATCCTGTTTTGATACGCGATTGATGATTTTTGCAGGATTACGGCTTAGAGAAATCCGGCAGCCTTCCAACTCGCACCGCAAGATTCAGCATTTGACCGTTGCGATTTAATTCGATTTGCAATGTGCTACCAACAAAGCTATTTTGAATGATCTTTAGCAGGGTTTCTTGTTTCAGAAGAGGCTGATTATTTATCTTCAAAATGATATCTCCGGCCCGCAGTCCTGCTAAAGCTGTCGGCGAATCAGCACCAACACTGGAAATTAAAACACCTTGGCCGGTTGTGATGCGAATGCCACTCTTTGAATCTTGGTTAATCTCTTGTTGACGTGCCGGTGTCAGCGTCAGCATTTTTAGACCCAAGTAGGGACGTTTTGCGGTTTCAATTTCCTGGGGAGTGGCAAATCAATCGGGTGCAGAAGTGGTATTTTTATTTTGATCTTCTTTAGACCAAACGTATTTTTCACAAGTTGCTTTTGCTCCCTTCGCTTCCTCTGTTTCAGGGTTTTGCAAAACAGGGTGATCGCGCAGCCGGTTGCACGCTATTGGCAGCAAAGCTTGCCAGCCAACTGGCCACAACCGCATTGTGCCGTACTGACTGCCGGAGACGATGGATTCTCCATCCGGGCTAAAGGCGACGGAAAAGACCGACTCCACATGCCCGACAAAGGGGGTGCCAATTGCTTCGCCTTTGCGGTTCCACAACCGCACTGTGTCGTCCAAACTGCCGGAGACGATGTATTCTCCATCCGGGCTAAAGGCGACTGAATTGACCGGATTCTGATGCCCGACAAAGGGAGTGCCAATCGCTTCACCTTTGCGGTTCCACAATCGCACTGTGTTGTCAGAACTGCCGGAGACGATGTATTCTCCATCCGGGCTAAAGGCGACTGAAGCGACCTCACTCTGATGCCCGACAAAGGGAGTGCCAATGGGTTCACCTTTGCGGTTCCACAACCTCACTGTTTTGTCCCAATTGCCGGAGACGATAAATTCTCCATCCGGGCTAAAGGCGACTGACCGAACCGGACTCTGATGCCCAACAAAGGGGGTGCCAATTGTTTCGCCTTTGCGGTTCCACAACCTCACTGTTTTGTCTTCACTGCCAGAGACGATGTATTCTCCATCCGGGCTAAAGGCGACTGAATTGACCGGACTCTGATGCCCGACAAAGGGGGTGCCAATTGCTTGGCCTTTGCGGTTCCACAATCGCACTGTGTTGTCAGAACTGCCGGAGACGATGTATTCTCCATCCGGGCTAAAGGCGACTGAAGTGACCGAATCCTGATGCCCAATAAAGGGGGTGCCAATCGCTTGGCCTTTGCGGTTCCACAATCGCACTGTTTTGTCTTGACTGCCGGAGACGATGTATTCTCCATCTGGGCTAAAGGCGACTGAAGTGACCGGATTCTGATGCCCGACAAAGGAAGTACCAATCGCTTGGCCTTTGCGGTTCCACAATCGCACTGTTTCGTCCAAACTGCCGGAGACGATGGATTCTCCATCCGGGCTAAAGGCGACTGAAGTGACCGGATTCTGATGCCCGACAAAGGGAGTGCCAATTGCTTGGCCTTTGCGGTTCCACAATCGCACTGTGTTGTCAAAACTGCCGGAGACGATGTATTCTCCATCCGGGCTAAAGGCGACTGAAGTAACCAGACTCTGATGCCCGACAAAGGGAGTGCCAATGGGTTCACCTTTGCGGTTCCACAACCTCACTGTTTTGTCCAAACTGCCGGAGACGATGGATTCTCCATCCGGGCTAAAGGCGACGGAAAAGACCTCAAATTGATGCCCGACAAAGGGGGTGCCAATTGCTTGGCCTTTGCGGTTCCACAATCGCACTGTGTTGTCAGAACTGCCAGAGACGATAAATTCTCCATCCGGGCTAAAGGCGACTGAAGTGACCGAATCCTGATGCCCAATAAAGGGGGTGCCAATCGCTTGGCCTTTGCGGTTCCACAATCGCACTGTTTTGTCTTGACTGCCGGAGACGATGTATTCTCCATCTGGGCTAAAGGCGACTGAAGTGACCCCACCCCGATGCCCGACAAAGGAAGTACCAATCGCTTGGCCTTTGCGGTTCCACAATCGCACTGTTTCGTCGTCACTGCCAGAGACGATAAATTCTCCATCCGGGCTAAAGGCGACTGAAGCGACCCTACTCTGATGCCCGACAAAGGGAGTGCCAATCGCTTCACCTTTGCGGTTCCACAATCGCACTGTTTCGTCTTGACTGCCGGAGACGATGGATTCTCCATCCGGGCTAAAGGCGACTGAAGTGACCGCAATCTGATGCCCTTGGAAGCGATTTTGTTCGGCGGGGATTTGAATCCCTGCCAGCAAACTCGACTGAACGGGTGAGAGTACGTGCTGCAATTTCGCTTGACTATCACCCGTTGCCTGAATTGCCAGCACCAGCGATTCCACCGGCTGCACAGACCGCAGTTTATCCGAACGGGCAGCTTTTTCCCGCAGGGTGGCAATCGTGGCTTGCTTGACCGCTTCCTGCCGTTGAATATTGGCAAAAAACGCAACGCCACTCACCACGAATAAAGCCGCCATCGCCCCTGCCGTCGTTCTCCTCGCCCTTCTCAATTCTCGCCGCCGGCTTTCTTCTGCTTCTTTGGCAAGGCGATCGCGTTCTGCTTGACTTGCTTGGATAAACGCTGAAGCCAGATTCAACAAAGGCACGGTATCCGCGTATGTTTGCAGAAAACTTTCCGCCTCCGCCAACTTTACACCCCGCAGCAACAAATCTGCCGGCTTCCCTCTCGCTTCCCACTCTTTCGCTGCTTCCTCAATCGGTCGAATTTTAATCGATGCTTCTCGGTTTTTCTCCACCCAATCGCGCAACACCGACCAATTGCGAATTAGCGTCTCGTGAATAAACTGCACTCCCCCATTTTCCAGGGGAATCACTAACTTTTCCTTTTCCAACTTTTCCAGTACCGGCTCTGCTAGCGAGTCCAAGGCAATTAATTCTGTTTTAGGTACTTGCCGGCGGGTGTCGAAAGCACTCTCAGCAGCGATATGCGTTAGCTGCAAAAACATCCGCTTGGCAACTTCCCGTTCGGGTTCAGAAAGCTGGGTTTCAAAAAAATGATTGGCTCGTTTTTCCAGCGCCCCCGCTACACCTCCTAGGCTGTCATAGGTTGTGCGCCGCAATAAATTTAAAGTCTCCTGCTGTTTCCAGTGTTGCCACAATTCTGTGAGGGCATACTCCAACAGGGGTAAATTTCCCTGCAAGTTCTGCACATCCTTGATGATTTGGGTGACTAAGCCAGATTCGATTCCCAAATTCACTCGATCTGCCGGCTTCTGAATCGCCTCTGCTAATTCCTGAGTCGTCATTTCCTTGACAAAGATTTGATTCTCAGCATTTTTGGCGGCGAAGCGCGAAGAAACCTCAGCCCACTTCCCTGAAAAGTCATAGCGCATAACCAAAACCAACCGAAGTTTATTGCCGGTTTGTTCGACTGCATCGAGCAGACAATTGATAAACTGCTGCTGTTGAGCAACATCTTCACATTGAGTCAACAATTCCTCAAATTGATCGACCACCAGCAGCACTCGCGGCGCTGGACTTGCCAAAATTAAATTCTTTAATTGTTCAGCTTTTGTTCCGACTAGGGTTTCTAAATTTTGAATCGGATTTTTACCCGGTGTAAACGGCTCATAAATGTGCCATTTATCAGTATTCGGATAGCCTGACTCCCCAGTTTTGAGCCGATGCAGTAGGCCGGCTCTAACAACGGAGGATTTACCACTGCCAGAGACTCCTGAAATTGAAAGAAAACTACTGGTATAAACAGCTTCAAGTAATTGAGTCGTCAGATTTTCCCGTCCATAAAAATATTTGGCATCTTTCTGCGTAAAATATTCCAACCCTTTGTAAGGACATACGGCTAAAACTCTCTGACCAGAAGGACGCTGGATCGTCGGAGGAATGATCAAAATCTCATCCTCATTCAAGGAAAGAGGCTGCTGCGATTGCCCTTTCAAGCTTTGAATCGCAGCGGTGAGGGTATAATTTGTTACCTGTCCTTCAGTTTCTCGCAGCCGATCTAGTTCGCGGAGTAATGTGCCGGTGAAAACACCGTGATTGCCCCTCACTTCTCCAAAGGCATTTTGGTCAGACAGGCAAGCTGCAAGGAAGCACCGAGAACGCCCTTTATCCAAATTACCCGGATCGGCTTTTTTCAGAGCTTTTTCATTGAGTTTTAGAACCGTTTTCTGATCAGTCAAGCACCCACTATGGCAGCAATCTAGCCAGACAATCTGCTGCCGCGCAGCAAGAGGGTCTTGTAATATGTCCTGCAACCATGCAAGCTCGACACCCCAGGCTGAATCACCGTCACTATCACTCGCTGCTAAAAAGCCATATGGATGGCTGTAGCTGGGGTTTAGCAAACCGTGGCCGGCGAAAAATAGCAATGCTGTCTCTGGTGGGGTTCCCGATGCCGGTTTGAACAAATTTTGGATCGCGTCTCTCAGTTCATTTGCCTTCACTTCCCTGTCTGGATCGATCTTCCCATTCTTTTCTGGCAGTCGTATAATGGTGTCAAAATGACCATACAGGGTTAGCTTTTGAGCGATTGCTTCCGCATCGTTTTCCGGTTTTTCGAGGTTTCCTAAATAGGTATATTGATTAATTCCCACCACCAAAGCGTGTCGGCTCATAACTTGGCAACTGCTAGAATTGAAGTATAAACGTAGTATAAATCACGCAACTGGTTTTATGGTGACACCGGCTCTTAACACCCAGCTAGCCCTGATGCTAGCGTTACAAAACTTAGAACTTCCCCTCAGTCCCGAAGAAGAAGAAGCCTTGAAGAAAGCCGGTCAAAAATGGGCTAGGCACCCGAAACGATGGGAGTCGATTGTGCAAGAATTGATGCCGGCAATTGAGGCGAACGCAAGCTTAAAATACCTGTATCAAACAGCCAAAAATCAGCTCGATGCCTTGGGAGACATCCCACCCGAACTTCTGCCAACCAAAGAAGAACTGAAACAAGAATTACCTGCCGATGAAAAGCGCGAACAGCGAGGCCCAAAGCCCACAGGAAGAGGTAACTCTCAAAATAATGAACGGCTCAACGATCTCGTTCCTTATATTTTGAAAAACCCGGAATCGGCTAATAAATTAAGCTTTTTAGAACGAATTAGCCAGTTCCTAGAGAAATTACATTAATATAATATTTCAACTCCCTTATGACCTATCTCATTTATCCAACGCTCGATTTATACACTTATGACTTGCGAGATGGGTTGGGACAAGATCCGGGTAAGGAAATTGCAGCGAATAAAAAACATTTCGCTAAAAAACTGCCGACAACCATTACTTATTCAATTCTTGAGAATGACAGCCAATTTGAAGCTGAATATGTCGAACTTTTAGGAGAAAATAAAACTGAAGATATTCTTCAGGATACCCCACTCCCGGACTTTGAGGGATATTACTATCCCGTGCGTCTCAGTGACACTTACGGGCTATTACTCGACTGTTCGCTAAAATATGAAACGTTCCGCTATCCAGTTGAATGCCTAGAAATTCTTAAAGACACCATTGATGAGCAGCTAAAGAAAGAAGTTGCAACGCTCGGTCAAACTTGGATGATTTTCAGTGAATTGCCGGCAGATGAAAAGTTTTACCCGGCTCAACCTATTGAAGATGTTGCCCAAAAATGTTATCAAGCCTTAATACCCGGTGCTGATTGGAAAAGCAACCTACAAGGAACGGGTGATTTTCTTGGAGGAGCTATTTTTGAACTGTGGCGTTATCGTTTGAATATTTCAGAAGGCGCTTCTACAAATATTTTGTCAGAAAGCTGCATAAAAGACAATCATCATGTGATTATTATTCTCTATCCTGATAGAGCATCTTTAGATAAATCGGCTGATTTTATTGAAGATTGGATGCACTTGTTCTGCTATCGGCATAAAATTATGTACGCTTACAATCAAAGCCGGTTGCTAAAACACACCCTTAAAAATGATTTTATCGAAATCCAGAAATACGTCCAGCAATTTCATAGTAAGAGTCATTTTTATAAATATTCTCTAGAGAAAATTCAGAAAAACTTAGAAGAAGCACAGGATCTTTTTTCGAGATATGGAATTAACTTAACTTACCTGAATTATCAAGCAAGCACGATTGAAGTTAACTTGCAGAACTATGGAAGCCGGCTTGTGAAGATGCAGGAAAAGCTAGAAACAGAAAAGATGCCGGCGGACTTAAAATTGTTGGAAAAATTTTGCCGTTCTGCTCAAGAGAAATACCTCGGACAAGTGCAAAAAGATTCTGAAAATCTCACAGCAGGATTAAAACTTCTAGAAACGGCAGTTAACTTGATTCGCACTGAAGTTGAAGTTGAGCGATCAACCCGTGATCGCAGCTTTCAAGAGGTCGTCGGAATTTATGGGGTTGCCTTTGCTGCCGGCTCAATGGTTGCCGGTATTTCCAGTCAATTTACAACCCCTCCAAGCCAAAAAAGTATTGAAATGGCTCGTGAACTACCAGGCAGTGATTTTCTCTCCAAACCCGGTATTACTGACAAATGGCTACCACTGCGTATCTCCGTAATCTACAGCTTGACAGTATGGCTCTTCTTTGTCCTTTTATTTATGTTCATAATTATTCCATGTTGGCAGAGGTTAAATCGCCGGCGCTAAGCTAAAAAGAAATCCTAATCCAGCCTAGGCTGCGTGTATCCCACACCCTAGCTAATTTGAAGAACCGGCAGCCGGCGCACTTGCCAAACTTTCTGTACTTTCTAACAGTCCAGTTGTTGCATTCACCACTAGCTGAGCACTGCCGGTGAAGAAATCCCGATCCAACGTAGCCAACTGATCACTGGCTTGGTGATAGTGAGGGGTTCGCAAATTTGCCGTATCCGTCACCAATACTGCACCAATACCGCTATACCAAAAAGGCGCATGATCACTCCGCAGCACGTCTGGTATCATCATCCCTTTAAGCGGCACCGGCAGCGTTACAACTGGGGGCACATGAGGATTTGCACTTTTCTCAAAAGTTTTGAGTAGCGGCAAGTGTTCCGTATCGCCTACCACCGCCAGAAAATCTCCCTTATCGCCCGGTGGTGCGATCGGCAGCCCCTTGGGGTACTGCTGGCATCCAGATGTATGACAGGCAAAACCAATCATATCCATCACAATCACGCCGCGTAAGTCTATTAAGGGCAAGTTGCCGGCATTAAAAGCAAGACTTCCCCGCAACCCCAACTCTTCCTCATCAAAAAATGCTACCCATAAGGCGCGTGGGGTTTTGCGAGCACCCAACAACCGGGCAACTTCTAACACCGTCGCCACACCCGTTGCATTATCATCTGCGCCGGGAGAACCGGGAACCGTGTCGTAATGCGCTGCCACCAAAATTGCACCGGCATCTTTATCCGTTCCCGCACGTTGCGCCCACAAATTTATCCCTGCGTCAAATTCTTGTAACTGGGGCGTCCATCCCCATGCTGTGAGAGATTGGGAAATATAGTCTCTAACGCGCTGCCGGTCATACTGTGTATAACGTTCAAAATCTAACGCTTTAATATGTGAGAGCAACTGTTCTTCAGGGACAGCCGGCGCGTTAACTGGTGACTCTGCAGCGGCTTTGCTGGTGATATTTGCGATTGTGTCATTACCATTCTGCCCCCATGATCGGCTTTCCCCGGCTGCTGTCACCTCTGCCGGCGGCGCTGATTGCATCTGCTGAGAATACCAATTCCAGCCGGTGACGGTTGCAACGGCCAAAATCATCAATAGTCCTAACCAAATTCGTTTTCTCATCCTGCGCCACCTCGTGCCATTTTATATTTTAGGTTTTATAGGGGGTTTTAACTGGATTAAGGGTTTAATGCGCTTGATTTTTGTTTTTTTTAACCGCAGATGGACGCAGATTAACGCAGATAGGGTTACGGCTTTGATGCGCTTGATTTTTTTAACCGCAGATGGACGCAGATTAACGCAGATAGGGTTACGGCTTTGATGCGCTTGATTTTTGGTTTTTTTGAGAGGTTTATTAGCAATTAGGGAGTTTAGCAACCGGCTTTATATAAAAATGGGGATGATGCACCGGCACCACCCCCATCACAGAGTTTTAGAGAACTCTCAGCACTCTAGAGTTGCGGCACATACTGTTCTTTTTCAGGAACCTCTGTGTACTCAGCAACAATTTGCCGGAATTCTTCGCCTTCAATGGTTTCTTTTTCAACTAACAACTCTACAAGCCGGTCAATGACAACTCGGTTTTCCCGCATAATCCGCTTCGCATCTTGGTAGCATTTATCTACAATCGAGCGGACTTGAACATCAATGCGGGAGGCAATTTCTTCAGAATATTCTGAACGGGCTGTAAAGTCGCGGCCTAAGAAAACTTCGCTTTGTTGACTTTCTAAAGCCAAGGGTCCTAGTTCCGACATCCCGAAGCGAGTCACCATTTGACGCGCCATGCCGGTCACTTGTTGCAAGTCGTTACCGGCACCTGTCGTTATTTCAGAATCGCCAAAAATCACTTCTTCCGCAGCACGTCCGCCCAAAGCGCCGGTGATCCGGGCTTTTAGCTGAGAACGAGATACTAAACTTTGGTCTTCTCCGGGCATAAACCAGGTTAAACCACGGGCTTGACCGCGAGGAACCAAAGTAACTTTTTGAACCGGATCATGATCTTTAAGCACTGTGCCGATGATCGCATGACCGATTTCATGATAAGCAATCAACCGTTTGCTCTTGCTGTCTACCAAGGGAGTGCCTTCCATACCGGCAACCACCCGGTCTACGGCATCATCAATTTCCAACATGGTAATCGCTTCTTTGCGCCGGCGTGCGGTCAAGATAGCAGCTTCGTTAAGCAAGTTTGCCAAGTCAGCGCCGGTGAAACCAGGAGTCCGACGAGCGATCGCATCGAGGGAAACTTCGGTTGCGAGTTTCTTGTTGCGGGCGTGAACGTTGAGAATTTCCAACCGGCCTTTAATATCCGGGGTGTCTACCGATACCTGCCGGTCAAACCGGCCTGGACGTAGTAAGGCAGAATCGAGCACGTCAGGACGGTTCGTTGCGGCAATAATAATAATGCCGGTGTTGCCTTCAAACCCGTCCATTTCTGTGAGCAACTGGTTGAGGGTTTGTTCGCGTTCATCGTTGCCACCCCCAATTCCTGCACCCCGTTGCCGGCCTACTGCGTCAATTTCATCAATAAAGATGATACAAGGGGCGTTTTCTTTCGCTTTTTTAAACAAGTCGCGGACGCGGGAAGCACCCACGCCAACGAACATTTCCACAAATTCTGAACCGGAGATGCTGAAGAACGGCACACCGGCTTCCCCAGCAATTGCCTTGGCTAGCATGGTTTTGCCGGTTCCGGGAGGCCCAATTAACAGCACACCTTTAGGAATCTTTGCGCCAACGGCTGTGAAGCGTTCTGGCTTCTTCAAAAAGGTCACAACTTCTTGGAGTTCTTCTTTGGCTTCTTCAATGCCGGCCACATCATCGAACATCACGCCGGTTTTCGCTTCCATCTGGAACCGCGCCCGTGATTTGCCAAAATTCATCGCCTGTCCTGGCCCACCGGGGACATTATTTGAGCGGCGGAAGAGGAAAAATAGGCCGGCCATTAACAGAATGGGAAAGACTAAATTACCCAAAAGTCCCCAAACTGCGCCATCGTTGCGAATCGGGTGGGTGTCAAAGTCGATATCGCTTTCTCTGAGTCGGGCGATTAATTGTGGCGCATTAGCCGGTAGATCGACCCGCAAATGTTGAGTTCGGTTGTCCAAATCCGGATCGATCGCATCGACGATCGCCGTGCGGCCACCATCGTACAGATCCACTTTAGTTACACGATCTGCATCCAAGTATTCTAAAAAGCGTCCGTAAGTCATACGGGTGTTAGCCGCGTTTCTACCCGTATCGATGGCCGTAGAGGCAAAAACCCCTTGCCACAGGAAGAAACCAATCACTAAAGCCGGCAACGCCCACAATAAGATGATTCTCCAAGAAGATTTCATAGATGGTGGCCTCTAGATATGAGTTCAAAACAGGTATTTCCCGAAGATTGGGTGCTGCGGTCGATAATTAAGCAAATTTTTGCCTAATGGCCCGCGTATCCTGAGTTATGCGGGGTTAGGCATAAACGAAGGAAAGCAACATCTCCCTTAAATCTTAATCAAATTTAACGTAATTATCATAATTGGAGCAAGCCTGAAACCACTTTGCATTTTAAATTCAAGGTTTCAATTAAAAACTACCTTCTATAAAACCTATTTAAAATAGAATGTAGATGCTTTAAATTAAAAACAATCCTTGCAGGTTAAAACAAAATAAAAATCTCCTATCACACCAACCCTTAACCCATCTGCATTCAAAGGATCTGTGACACCAACCCTTAACCCATCTGTATTCATCTGCGTTCATCTGCGTTCATCTGCGGTTAAAAAAAATCCCCAAAACCTACCGCCTCAAACAAAAGCTGAAAATTGACCTAAATGATCCTGCCGCCACTTCGCATCAGCCTTTCGACTTGTCCTAACTTCTAACAATCGAACCCCTTTTTCGGGTAAAAACCTTAATCGTTCCTGTAACTGTAACCACGACACAATTAATTCGTACTCTACATTATAGGTACAGCAAATTCGAGAAAAATCAATATTTTGCGGAGTTGCAAAAAACGATTCAAAAGGAGGATCAAACTTAGAAATCGGCAACATTTCAAAAATGCCACCTCCATTATTATTAATTAAAATAATTGTCAAATGCCCAACAAAATGATTATTTAACAAAAAACCATTCGTATCATGCAATAAAGCCAAATCACCAGTTAGCATCACACTGCTTTGATTGCGATGTGCCATACCCAACGCAGTGGACAATGTGCCATCAATACCATTAGCACCGCGATTGAAATAAGGCTGAATTCCCGAATTATTAGGTTTCCAGAGAAATTCAATATCCCGCACCGGCATACTGTTGGCAATGAACAAAGGCGTTGCCGGCGGCAAAACTTGAGACAGTAACCAAGCCGCTTTCGGTTCGATTAAATCTTCTATTTCCCCTATCTCTTTATCAACAGTTGCTCTAACTTTAACTTCAGTATCACACCAAAGTTTAAGATATTCGCCTTCCTGTAAAGACTCAACATTTTCATGGGTGACAGGGAGAATAGCGGCAACATTTTCTACAGATGTATGTAGGTGAATGGTTCTACCGTGCAACGGATCAAGGTTGTGGTGACTAGAATCTATCACCCACCGGCAGGGTTGAATCGTTTCTAACCAAGTCCGCAATTCTTTACTGGTGGGTAACTCACCGATCTGAATCACCATTGCCGGCTGCAATTGTTCTGCTAGCTGCCGGTTTCTCAAAATTAAATCATAAGTTGAAATCAAATAAGGATTAATTGCAGCATAATTTCTCAAAGGTGATAGTCCCTCAGCAAGAACCGGCCATTTTAAGAACTTAGAAAGCTGCGCGATTGCCTCACAATATTCTTTCGGCTGCTGGGGTTGTGCGGTGCCGGCAATAATAATCCCTCTGTCGCATTCCTGCCACTGTTTGAAAGTGCTGAGTGCTGAATGCTGAATGCTGAGTGGATAATTTTGAATGCTTGGTAATGAGGGAAAGTTAGCAAAGAAGATTTCAGGCTGGAATTGAGATTTTAATGCTTCAGCTTCGGGTTGTAAAATTGGCGCAAGCGGATCGCGAAAGGGAAGATTTAGATGAACCGCGCCGGCAGCCGGAAAAATCGCTCTTTCCCAAGCCTGAATCACTGTTTGTCGCAAGTAATTCAGCATTCCTAATTCTAAGGAAGGAGTGGCTAACTCTGCTTGCCAGTTCGGATAATGACCGTATAGTTTTACCTGATCAATTGTCTGTCCTGAATGACAATCTCGCAATTGAGCAGGCCGATCTGCGGTTAAAATTAATAAGGGTAATCGGCTTTCTTTGGCTTCGATAACAGCGGGGTAAAAATTAGCGCCGGCAGTCCCAGATGTGCAAACAAGCACGACTGGCAATCCTAATTTTTTAGCGATTCCTAAAGCAAAGAAGCCGGCTGATCGTTCATCAAGAACGGGAATGGCTTCGATTTGTTGATGTTGCGCGAAGGCAATTGCGAGAGGCGTTGAGCGCGAACCGGGGCAAATGATGGCTGTGGTTAATCCGAGCCGGTGAAGTGTCTCTACTAAGATGGAAGCCCAGACGGTGTTTGTGTTACGGAAGTCAATCATTTGGTTTGTGCTTATTAGTATTTTAAAAATTGATGAATTTGGATTTTTTAACCGCAGATGCACGCAGATAAACGCAGATGTGCGCGGATGATTTTAACAATTTGATGCGTTTATTTTTGGGAAAAGGGTTTGTGGTTATTAGTATTGTAAAAGTTGATGAACTTGGATTTTTTAACCGCAGATGCACGCAGATAAACGCAGATGTGCGCGGATGGTTTTAACGATTTGATGTGTTTTATTCTGGGAACTCAGTATTGTAAAACTTGATAAATTTGGATTTCTTAAACGCAGATGCACGCAGATGATAGCGCAGCGTGCCGTTAGGCATACGCAGATGTGCGCGGATGGTTTTTCGATTGTGGTGAATTACCACAACAAAAGCTTAATTCCCAATGCCCCATGCCCCATGCCCAATGCCCCATGCCCTCTTCTAAATCAATGCTTTTAAAAGCGCTTGAAGTTTTAATTTAATTTCACTCAGTTCTTTCTCTGGATCTGAACCAGAAACAATGCCGGCACCGGCATAAAGTTTGGCGCGATTGCCTTCTATTGTGGCTGAGCGAATACCGACGATAAATTCACCGTTGCCTTGATGATCTATCCAGCCTAAGGGGGCGGCGTAGAGGGAACGCTCAAAGGTTTCATAGCGGCGAATTTCTTCGCAGGCAATATCTCTGGGTGCACCGGCAACGGCTGGGGTGGGATGGAGTTCGGCGACAATATCGAGCAGAGAAACATCCGCCGGCACTTGCGCTTGGATAGGTGTCCATAAATGCTGAATATTGGAAAGTTGCAACAGGCGTGCCGGTGGTGACAGCTTGGGTTTTAATCCAAGGCGAGACAGGCGCTGAACGATAAAATCTAACACGACTTGATGTTCGCGTCGCTCTTTTTCGCTGTTGAGTAAAGCGTTTGCTAAGTTAGCATCTTCTGCTGCGGTTTTGCCTCGTGGCGCTGAGCCGGCTAAGGCGTCTGTTGCTAGGACGTTATTCTGAATACTTCCTAAGCGTTCTGGACTGGCTCCGATGAAGTTTTGACCTTTTCCATTGCCGGTGGAAAAAATATAGCAATCTGGGTGATTTTTTCGCAACTTATTCAGAGAATGAATCAAATTCAGCGGGGTTTTTGAAATGACATCAATGGTATGAGCCAGAACAATTTTATTAAACTGCTCGCTTTGAATCGAATTTAAAGCCGCCACAACCGAATTTTTGAAGCGATCTTCATGCTTGATAGATTGTTCTATGAAATTTCCGTTTTTATCATAACAGTCAACCAATTCATAGTTTGTTAAAATAATAATCTTTTGCAATTGGTTGTGTAAGTGAGCCGATAATGTTTTTAAATTCGCCTTGGCATCCAACGCTAAATTTGCCACAATTACGCAGCGATTGTTGCGGCGGGCAACTTGCCAGCGCGGTAAAAACACAGTTGCAGCGGGGAAAGAGGAATCTTCAGGCCGGTTGCGCTCGAAAAATGTGAAGCTACAAAAGAAGTGAGGCCCAGCAAAAGGCAAGTGTAGCGCACCGGCAGTAATCGTGTTCGTTAAGCAAGTGCGAATAAATTCTTGAGCGCGGGAAAATCGATTTGGCCCTTCTGCGGTAAAATGCAGGGCTGCGTCGATGGCTGCAATGGCATCGCCATTGGCAGTGAATTTCCCGTCGCGCAAAATTGGGCGAATGGCTTCTCGCGCCCGCCCTTTCTCAAAGTAAAAATGAATTTTGTCTGGTTGATTAATCTCGTGAAGAACTGCCAGGGGATCAAGGGGTGGGACTTCCAGGGAAATACTAACAATTTGTGTCTGATTTTTCTCAATGGATTTCTGCTGACAAGCAAAAAGGAACTGATACAGAGCCTTGGAGTCTTGAAACAGATGAGCGGGATGCGGTATGACTGGCATGGAAGCGCGATTGTTAGATTTTTTTTGAAGTTGAGTTGCGAAATATAAATTAATAATTCAGGGAAGCTAGAGGTAACACTGCCCTTTCACTCTAGGACATTTTGGGAACCGTGAAAAAGCCAATTTTGCTTAATCCTGCGTAGCTTTGAGCGGTTCTTTGTGTAAAAGCTTGGCGGATTTGCTGTGACACCCGTTTCCCAAGCCGTCTATAACCCTAACCAGACTTTTCCCCCTCTCTCTCTAATCCCTTCCCAGAATAAGATTACCGATAGTCGTTGTTCTTTCTCCCCCTCCCCCTCTCGCCTAAGTGCCCAGTTAATTCGCGATTCTGTGTAAATGGCTGCTGAAAAGCACAGGCCGGTTGAGTTAGAGTCTAGAGACCCGGTTAAACACTTATCGCGTTTTGAACAAGTATCAGCACCGAAATGTCCCACACACAAGTAGCGGGGCAAGCTGTGGGTCAACACAGGAATAACGAGGGTGTTCTTAAGGAACACGCAAACCCATTATGGGCTGTCTTACAACACTCGTTAGACGGTCTGTTTATTGTGGATGTTCAGCCGGCTGAGGCAGCATCAACCTGTTGTGAGGATACAGATAGAGTGGAAGCCCCCGAATTTCGCTTTGTTGCCACTAATCCTGCTTGCAGACAAATGCTGTTGGTGACCCCCGAAGATCCCGTCGGTTTGCGCTTGCAAGAATGCCTGCCAGAAGGGATCGCCGGCACAACCGCAAAACACCTGACAGACTGTGTTGAGCAACGTCAGTCAATTGAATATGAGGCAATCTTGGAAACGCGTACAGACTCTACCGGCAACATCTGTACCAACATCCGTCACCTCGTTACTCGACTCTCGCCGGTGTTCGGCCAAGACGGCACAATCACTCAAATTATCGGCTTGTGTCAAGACTTTACAGAGTACCGGCGAGTAGAAGCGCAAGCCCAACTGTTGCAAAACATCGCCTTGGCAATTGCCGCAGCCGAAGACTTTCAAACCGCCCTCGGCATTGCCCTGCGCTACTGCTGCGAAGCCACCGGCTGGAATTATGGCGAAGCGTGGATTCCCAGCCCAGACACAGACGCCCTGTATTGCAGCCCAGCTTACTACATCAGCACCGACGAGCTTCTGATGTTTATCCAAATTAGCCAAGGCTTGCAGTTTCCCAAAGGTATCGGTTTACCGGGACGCGTGTGGCTTTCAAAACAGGCAGCATGGCATCAGGATGTTTCAATTGAATCTGAATCAATTTTTCTGCGTGCTCAGTTGGCAATGAGTTGGGGACTGAAAGCCGGCTTGGGCGTTCCGATCATCGCCAATGATCAAGTCCTGGCAGTGCTCGTTTTCTTCATGTTTGAATCTTGCCCAGCAGATCGGCGCATGGTAGAACTGGTGTCTGCCGTTGCCGCACAGTTGGGCACCCTGATGCAGCGCAAGCAAGCCGAAGACGCCCTCAGAGAAAGCCAGCGAAAATTGGCTCACCTCATCAATTCATTACCCGGTTTCGTTTTCTCCTGCGCCAGCGATTCTGAATGGTCGATGAGCTACCTCTCTGAGGGTGTCTTCAACCTAATTGAATATCACAGGGAAGAACTTGCCGGGAAAAGCCGGCTGATTTCCTATAGCGATCTCACCCATCCTGAAGATTTACCAAAAGTTCTTCAAGCAATTGAAACAGCAATTGCTAAAAAGGAACCTTATGTGGTTGAATATCGCATTCGCACTAAATCAGGGTTAGAAAAATGGTTGTGGGAAAAAGGTAGTGGCGTATTTGACAATATGGGTAACGTTCTGGCACTCGAAGGCTTTATCACTGATATCAGCGAACGCAAACAAACCGAAGAAGCGCTCAAAGCTCAAGCCCAAGTTCTAGAAAGCATGGCAGAAGGCGTCAGCGTCGCCGATGAAAATGGCATGATTACTTTTACCAATCCTGCCTTCGATGCCATGTTTGGATATGAACGCGGTGAATTACAAGGAAAACACTTTTCCACTCTTAATGTTTACCCCCTCTCGGAAAATGCCAGACTCACGGTTAAAATCATCGAGCAGTTGAACAAACAAGGCTCATGGTTGGGAGAATTTAATAACCTTAAAAAAGATAAAACACTTTTCACAACTTACGCTCACATTAGCGCTTTGGAGATGTCTGGGAAAAAGTATTGGGTTTGTGTCCAAGAAGACATCACAGAACGCAAACGGGCCGAAGAAGCATTAAAACAAGCAGAAGAAAAGTATCGCAGCATTTTTGAAAATGCGGTTGAAGGGATTTTTCAGACAACACCGGAAGGGCGTTACCTGACGGCAAACTCAATGCTGGCTCGCATCTATGGCTATGACTCACCGGCAGAGTTGATGGCGACCCTGACGGACATCCAGCATCAACTGTACGTCAATCCTGACCGGCGATTACAGTTCAGCCGGCTTTTACAAGAGCGAGATGCTGTCTTAGATTTTGAGTCAGAAATTTATCGCAAAGACGGCAGCACGATCTGGATTTCTGAAAACGCTCGCGCCATTCGAGACACCGGCGGCACACTGCTGGGATATGAAGGCACGGTTGTAGACATCACCCAGCGCAAGCAAGCCGAAGCAGAATTGCTTAAACGCGACAATTTGCTTCAAGGCGTTGCTGAAGCGATGAATTATTTGCTTACAGATACCAACCACGGTTCAGCGATCATCAAAGCTTTAGCAACGCTGGGAATAGCTGCCGGCGTAGATCGGGTTTATATTTGCCAAAACCACCCCCATCCCGTTACAGGTGAGCCGGCACTGAGTATGCGCTTTGAATGGGTGCGAGACTTGATCGAGCCAATGCTCAACAAACCTCACTGGCAAAATCTTGCTTACAGCAATCTGTGCCGGTGGTATGATTCGCTCTCAGCCAATCAACCGATGAGTGGCAATGCGGTAGACTTTCCTGCCGGCGAACGAGAACGTTTAGAGGCAGATGGCATTGTCTCAATTCTCATGGTGCCGATTTCGGTCAATAATGAATGCTGGGGCTATGTCGGCTTCGACGATTGCCACAGGGAGCGCGGCTGGTCTAAGAGTGAAGAATCTATTTTGGTAGCGATCGCAGCAAGTATCGGCGGCGCACTCCAACGCCATCAGCAAGAAGAAACAATCCGGCACCAAGCGCTTCATGACCGGCTCACCGGCTTACCCAACCGGCAGCTATTGGATCTCCAACTAACTTTAGCGCTGGAAACAGCCGCAAATCGCCGGCATAAACTAGCGATCATCTTTCTCGATCTCGACCGCTTTAAAATTATTAATGACACCTTGGGTCATGCAGTCGGTGATCAATTGTTGAAAAATGCCGCCCAACGGTTGAAAAGCTGTCTGCGTGAAGGGGATACGATTGTTCGCTGGGGGGGAGATGAATTTATCACGCTCTTGCCTCACCTTAATTGCCTAGAGGACGCCCTTCATATTGCTCAAAGAATTATCGATTCCCTACAGCCGGCATTTGAAATTGAAGGGCATCACTTATACATTACCAGCAGCATTGGCATTGCCCTTTATCCAAATGATGGGGAAGATGGCGAAACGTTAATCAAAAATGCAGATACAGCTTTGTATCAAGCCAAAGAACGAGGCCGAAATAATTACCAGATATTCACCCCCAGTATGAATGCAGAAGCCTCTGCTTTACTGGTTTTAGATAATAGCTTGCACCTTGCCTTTGAGCGTGGAGAATTTCTCATCCACTACCAGCCACAGTTAAACATTAATACTGGCAAAATTACCTGTATGGAAGCCCTCGTGCGCTGGCAGCACCCAGAACGCGGCCTCATGACGCCGGAAGCGTTTATTCCCTTAGCTGAGGAGAACGGTTTGATTGTCCCGTTGGGGAAGTGGGTTTTGCAAACAGCTTGCGCTCAAAATAAAGCTTGGCAGGATGCCGGTTTGCCGGCAATGCGCGTGACGGTTAATCTTTCAACCCGACAGTTTCAGCAACCAGGTTTAGTCGCAATGGTGGCGCAGGTTTTAAAACAGACAGGTTTGGAACCTCAATACTTGGAGTTAGAAATTACTGAAACGACAGCCATGCTCGATGCAGATTTCACAAGCGATACCCTAGGCGAACTCAAAGCAATGGGAATCTGCCTGTCTATGGATGATTTTGGCGTAGGCTACGCTTCCCTCAGTGGTTTGAAAAACTTCCCCTTCCACACGCTCAAAATTGATCGCGCTTTTGTGCAGGACATTACTAGCAATCCCCATGACAGGGCAATTGTCAAGGCGATTCTCGGCCTCGCTCACGCCCTGAATCTCTCTATGGTGGCGGAAGGCGTAGAAACAGACGCCCAAAAAGAGTTGTTGCGAAGTCTCCACTGCCAAGAAATGCAGGGGTATTTATTCTCGAAACCTTTAACTGCCGGTGAAGCAACTGATTTTATTACCACAATCAATCGTAAAATTCCTAAGGGCTGATAACCGGCATAAACCCTTTAGAGAATAAAAACTTGACTTAATTGGGGTTATAAAAGATACGTTTAGACTTATCAAATCGGAATTTCTTTTTTTATTCAAAGCATCTACAAATAAAATTAAATAACGCCTAATTTATGATGTTGCGCCGGCTCGTTAAATGAATTATGCCGGCAGATCAGCAGATCAGGTGAGAGCAGAGCAAGCAAAACAAATCAAACTGAAGTTACCCGCTTAGAGTAACTTCAGTTTGCTTGGCAATCACTTCTTAGCTTCAGTCAGGTAAAATTAACCCTATTTTCGCCAATACTGCCCTAGTGAGAAAGAAATTAGACCGGCTGAGAGCCAAACATTCCTGTGTTTTTATAGTAATCCAGCCCTGCGTTGATAGATTTGCCGGTTGGCAACCCGTTGTGGCTATTAGATGAATTTGACCAGGCTGAGGAACTTGCCTGTATGGCATTGCGTGTTTAGACGCCAGAGAGAATGCCGGAACCCTGAAGGATTCCAGGGAATTTAAATGCTCAGGAAATGAGAACTGTTGAGAGAGTTAGCTTGCACTGCGATTAAAGTCGCTAGAATTTCATCGCTATCGGTGATCTTGATAATGGTATTGGCAGGATTAGCGGCTGAGGTAATGGTGAGCTGCTCAAATCTCAAACCGCCGGCTAAGCCAATAGTGTCTTGATTGCTGCCTGTGGTGGTGAAGTCAAGTAAGGTGTCAGCTCTGTTTCCGGAGGCAAAGACAAAGAAGTCTTGACCAGTGCCGCCCGTGAGGGTGTCGCTACCTGTTCCGCCCGTGAGGGTGTCGTTGTTCGCTCCACCGTCTAACCAGTCGTTACCAGCGCCACCTAAGAGGGAATCATTGTTGTTGCCGCCCAGCAGGCTGTCATTGCTGTCACCGCCCAGCAGGGTGTCATTGTCGTCACCGCCGTCAAGGGAATCATCACCGGCTCCACCCATGAGGGAATCTCGACCTGTGCCGCCAAGTACCAGATCCTTGCCGCCACCGCTCTGGAGGTTGTCATTGCCGGCCAATCCTTGCAAGGTATCATTGCCGCCTTGACCGTAGAGCGTGTCGTTACCTGCGGTGCCTGTACGCAGCAGGCCGGCGGCGTCATCATTGGTAATTGTGGTTGTGGCCGGGGTAGTGTTGGGAACTGTTGCTTGAAAACCGCCTGGGGTGGTGTTGGGCGTTAGTGAAACTTGAATCGTTTCGTTGCTTTCAACCACTGTATCACCGACAACGTTGAGGGTGACGGTGGCAGATGTTGCACCACTGGCAAAGTTAACCGTATTGCCAGTATTGGTGATGCCGGTGCCGGCAACTTGGGCTAGGGTGTAATCACTGTTGTTGGTGGCGCTACCGCCGAAGCCGATATTGACGCTGCTGGCGACATCGGTGCGCCCGGTGCGGGTGATGGTGTAGGTAATGGCTCTGGTGCCGGTGTTGCCTTCTGCGACTGTAGCGGTGTTGGCAACGATGGCGTAGGCAATGTCGTTGTCTGCAATGGTGACGGTTGCCGTGTCGGCTGGGGTTGTGGCTACGTCGTAGCTGGCACCGTCGCTGAGGGTAATGGTAACGCTTTCATTGGGGTCGATAATCGCATCGTTGGTGGCAACCACATTGATGGTGGCAGTGGTTGCTCCAGAAGCAAAGGTGGCGGTGCCGGTTAATGCTGTGTAGTCACTGCCATTGGTGGCGCTTCCCCCTACTGTGTAAGCGACGGTGATACCGCCATCCGGTGCAGCCTCATTGAGGCTGAGGATAAAGGTGCCCGTTGCGCCACCTTCTGCCGCAGAAGTGCCGGCGGCGATACTCACTATCGGCACTATCGGCACTACCGGCGTACTGTTTTGGTAATAGCGGATAATGCCCTCGTTATTCCCAATAAAGGCGTCTAAATCGCCGTCGTCGTCAATATCGGCAAAGGTGGGGGACGCATAATCCCCCACATCCGTAAGGTTGAAAGCGTTGATTTGGGGGGCGGCAAAGGCTGGGGCGTTGGTGGTACCTGTATTCTGGTAGTAGTACGTGTTGCCCTCGTTATTCCCAATAAAGGCGTCTAAATCGCTGTCGCCGTCAATATCGGCAAAGGTGGGGGACGCACTAAACCCCACATTTGTGAGGTTGAATGGGTTGATTTGGGGAGCGGCCAAAGCTGGGGCGCTGGCGGTGCCGGTATTCTGGTAGTAGTACGTGTTGCCGTCATCTGACCCAACAAAGGCGTCTAAATCACCGTCGCTGTCAATATCAGCAAAGGTGGGGTCCGGAAAACGCCCCACATCCGTGAGGTTGAAGGCGTTGGTGACGGGGTCAGCAAAGGCTGGAGCGCTGGCGGTGCCTGTATTCTGGTAGTAGAGCGTGTTGCCGAGATATTCCCCAACAAAGGCGTCTAAATCGCCGTCGCTGTCAATATCAGCAAAGGTGGGGGACGCCAAATACCTCACATCCGTGAGGTTGAAGGCGTTGGTGACGGGGTCAGCAAAGGCTAGGGCGCTGGCGGTGCCTGTATTCTGGAAGTAGTACGTGTTGCCGTCCTCTGACCCAACAAAGGCGTCTAAATCGCCGTCGCTGTCAATATCGGCAAAGGTGGGGGTCGCAAAATATCCCACATTTACACCGTTAAAGGGATTATTGCTGCCGGTTTGTTCAGTGAAGTTTGCCATTTAAAGTTATCCTATTTGGAGCGTTTACCTAGTCATTCCGGAACCATCTATAAAATCGATTTGAGCGAAATCGATTTTGATAAAAACATCAAAAGCTGTTTGAACAAGACGGTGTTGCCAATTTGGCAGCTTTTTCTCTAAAGATTTACTTCATGATGCGTTGCTCCGTGATTGTGTTGCTTACTTATCAACTTCGTCAGCAAGTCGGTCAAGGTTGAGCATTTTATCTGCAATTTGTTACTTTTTGCGCTTGTTTCTCATTCGTAGGGTTCTAGCAGGGCGAGAATGTATTAGCTCTCTTCTGCGGCAAACGAAAGTTTTTCAACTTCAAGTTTTTTGGTTTAATTCATTTGTCGCCACTCTCACCCAAACCTCAGCATTAAAATTCCTAGGGGCGGCAATTATTGGCACAACCTAAAGGATTACTGAGTCAAATCAGCCCTTCTGGGACAAATACAAACCTGAGAAAAATCTAGGGGATTATTAAAAATTCAGCTCAAGGAAAAGAATCTAAGCTAACTTTCTCCTCAAGCTTGATTTTTGGCATCAAACCGATAAAATATTTTCGACCAACAGAAGTTGCTTCCCAAAAGAAAGAGAGCAACGGCTGTATTTTAATTCACTCGATTTGATTGTTCTCAAAAATTAGCAAGCACGGCCTATTTAATCCAGCCTGCGAGTTTTTCTGACCGAATCGGGGCCACCCGTAAGTGCTTTTTATTTTCCGAAAGCCGTTCTCTATCCTTTTGAACCTTGAGGTTGACAACCCTTTTATCGAGCGAGCAAAAGTGTTTTCAACCTTGATGAGACCAATCATTGCTCTGTTGTCTTCAGACGAATAATGATTTCATCAAAACCCAAAAATCCAAAAATTTATCTAGCTCTAGGCTGTTGAATATCAAATGTCAAGAACTAAACCGAGCTTAAACAGAAGTTGAACAGCAATTGAGGGTGATGCTTTTTTGTAGCTGATGAGAGCCGGCTAGACAATTTCCCAACGAGAAACCCGACTCTACTGGGAAAACCGGCACTCACTAAGTATTAGCACTGAGCGAACACTGACATCCTTCAGCCTATCGAGCGTTATGCCACTTGAAGACGGTTCATGAGGCAATTGCTTTGTCTCAGCCGTGAAGATACTTAAGTGAGTGTGCATCCCTCTTAAGGTTGATTCAGTATATTCTCTTAGATAGAGCAGTGGCAAGATCCTGACAGCAAAAAATAGGTGAAGGAATATAAGAACCCTTACCAGAAAACAATATGATTGAGCTGTAACACTTACATACAAGGACTTTTAGCCACTTCCTATCGGTAGTTGAAGGGCTGCCGGCAGATACGCAGGTAAGCTGGGAGGCAAATAAGTTTGTCTACTGGGGGAAATGGGGTGAGGAATACTCAGTGTTGTACCGGCACGCGGACAATCCGATAAGCTGAAAGCGACGATGCCGGCATTGCTTCTCTGTTCTTCCGTAATTTCTAGGGCATCTGCCAAATTTTAACCGTTTGATCACGGCTGCCACTGATTAAGGTTTTGCCATCGGGCGTGATCGCAACCGAACTGACATACTTAGAGTGTCCTAATAAAGTTTCTAAGTGTTTGCCGGTTTTGAGATTCCACAGCTTGATCGTGTCACCGGCACTGACGAGGGTTTTTCCATTCGGGCTGATTGCAAGCGACCGAACCCTACTAGAATGTCCTTCCAAAGTCCTGCGTAGCTTGCCGGTGCCGAGATCCCACAGCTTAACGGTGTTGTCATCGCTGCCACTGACGAGGGTTTTGCCATCTGGACTAATGGCAAGTGCGTGAACCGATCCTTTATGTCCCACAAGGGATCTGAGCAGTTTGCCGGTGCCGAGATCCCACAGCTTAACGGTGTTGTCATCGCTGCCACTAGCAATAATTTCACCACTTGGGCTGATGGCTAGGGCATTGACAGGGCCGGCATGAGCTGGGATCGTGAGTATCCGCTGGCCCGTTGATAACCGCCACAGTCTGATCGTCTTGTCGTCACTGGCGCTGACGAGGGTTTGCCCATTTGGACTAATCGCTAAGGCATTGACCGAGCCGGCATGAGCTGGGATCGTGAGCATCCGGAAGTGTTTCTCAAGATTCCATAGCCGGATCGTTTTGTCGTTACTGCCACTGGCAAGGAGTTTGCCATCGGGGGTCATGGCAAGTGCGCCAATCGCATTAGAATGAGCATCAAAGAAGGCGTGCCCCAATTTGCCGGTGTTTTCCTCCCAAAGCCTGAGCGTTCCGTAACTGGCAGTGGCGAAGATAAAGTTGTTTGCCTTTTTCGATCCCACTGGAACGGGACTGATGGTGATGGCGTTGACATGACCAACTTGGCTACTGAGGGTTTTTTTCAGAAACCGGCTGCTGGGGATGCTGGCAAGCACCCGGATCGGGTTGGCGGGGAAGTTTCCGTAGCGCCAATAACTAAAAAGTTGGGTGCCGGCAAGGAACAGTAATGCGAGTGCGCCGGTGCGAATTAATAGTTTTTTATATTGACCGGCTTTTTGTTTTTGGCGGGTTTTAGAGGTTGTGGAGCCTTGTTTGGAAGTAGATATTTGCCGTGAGGTAGAACGCCCCAGCAAATTGCTGTTGCCGCCGTAAAGACGAGGTTTGGAAAAGCCTGTTTGTGGATTGTATGAACTCCCCGGCTCTATGTCTGCCAAACACTGTAAAATCATTTGGGCATTTTGAGGCCGGTTGCCCGGAAATGGAGCCATCAGGTAGTCAATTACATCGGCAAATTCTGGTTGAATTTGTGGGGCTTTTTCTCGCCAAATTAACTTACCTGTGCGGGGGTTTTCTGGAAATGCGGTGGGGGGGCTGCCGGTCATTAAATAGACAAAGGTGCGACCCAAGGCGTAGAAATCTGATTGGGGGACGGCTTTGCCATTCACTTGTTCAGGTGGCGTATAGCCTGGGGAAACAATGCCTGTCACGTTTTGGCCTTGCCCGACTTTTGCAAGATACGTTGAGGTGACTTCTCTGGCAGCCCCAAAGTCAATTAACACCAGCTGACTGTTAGGCCGGCGCATGATGTTGAGCGGTTTAATATCCCGGTGAAAAAATTGTTGCTGGTGGACTTTATCCAGGATTTCTGCAATTTTTTTTAAACAGTCCAGGGCTTCTTCTTGGCTAAGCGGTTTACTTTCGCGTTCTTTCATCCACTCTTCAAGATTTAACCCCTGAATTTTTTCCATCACTAAGCAGTGCAATGGCTCTTTGAAATTGTGGGGCAAAAACGTGAAGTAGCCACCCGGTTCTACTGTGGGGATTCCTGGATGTTGCAACCGGCTCAAAACCGTAGCTTCTTGCTGAAACAGTTCTACGGCTTTGGGATGACTTTTGTAAAGAATTTTTAAGACTTTTAAACTGCCTTGATCATCAACTTCAAAGGTTTTGCCAAAGCCTCCGCCTCCAAGTGGTCGAACGATCCGGTAACGGCCTCGCACGACCAACTCTGAGCCGCAGTGACGACAAACGTCTCTGTGATTGTTCGACAGATCGGAGGGATTGGGGCATTTGGGATTGAGGCAAAAACTCACGGAAGCTAGCTCACCCAGATTCAGAGGACAGGCTCAAGAACACTATAACTTGCGAGACTGGCGGGATCACTGAAGGGTCACGCCAAGCAGTCACTATCAGTATGGTAGGCGATAGGTAGGCAGAAATCCCCCTGACGCTTGTTCAGCTTGCAGATTGCGGTAGGTGTTGCAGCGCTTGCCGGTGCATTTTGCTTGTTTTTGTTTTACCGAATTTTTTAACAATTCACTGTATTGTTTCGATGATCACCGGCAAGCCTATTTGATGCTTAAATGCCCTGCCGACCCTTCCTTAGCTCTATTCGATACTTTTAGGGGACAAAAACAAGGCGTTTTATGCATATCTACTATAGCATTTTTCGAGCCGGTGATGAAAGTAACATTTCCAGCCCTTTTTTCCCAAGAATTCTAAAATTTTCCACCCTATGCTTCCTGCAACAGTCTTCACTCCCTAGACCGTATTTTAATTTTAAGACTTAAAGCTTATTTTTCTGCTTTAGCGGTAGAAAATCTCTAAAAAAACCACAAAATTAACTTTTTCCCAGTTATCTGCTTATAAAATATCTGTCAATTCTGAGACGTAAGTTCACCTTCCCGCTGTTTAAGCTTTTTGTTCGGGATTTTCCTTGTATTTAATACCCCAAACTTGGCTATGCCTTTTCCTTGACTGTCAACCACAGCGCCAACGTCTGTTAAGATTTTTATATCTTTTTTGAAACGAGAGTGTCAGCAATGATATCGTGCAGCGCTTGCTTTTTTCGATTAAAGCCGGCCATTATAAATCCAATACATAAAATCGACCCAGAAATTGTTTTACTCCAATAACGCCGATTCGCTCGTCCCCAAGAAATTTGTTTTCCTTGAGAATCTGTGACAACCAGTTTTAATCGTCTTTTTCCCAATGTAGCTTGAAGTGGAGAACATTCAAGCACCGTAAAATAAAGCCATTTCAACCCGATTCCTATTAAAACGACAGCGAGCAAAACTGAATCCACTCCCCCTAAAGACCTTCCCGATCCCACAATTGCCAGCGCTGCAATTAGCAAGCCGAAAAAACTGCCAAACGTTCCCAATGCGCTTAGCACCATTGCTCCTAAAAATACGCTTAAAGCTTGCCAAGGCTCCTGAATTAGGTTATAGACATGATTAATTAAAAAACTGCCAATAACAGCTCCCCCAACAGTGACAGCAGTGCTATCAATTAGATAAGCAGAAAAACGCCGCCAAAAGCCGGCAGCAGAATAATTTGCTGGTTGAATACTCTGACTGCCACTAGCAGATTTAACCTTAGCCGAAGGGTACTGAACTGGATTTAAAGTGCCTTCTATTTCTGCTAAACGCTGTAAAATAATTTGGGCATTTTGAGGCCGGTTAACCGGAAACAACCCCATCAAATTATCAATCAAATCGGCCATTGGCTGCGAGATATTTGCCCGATCTCGCCAGATTAAATTGCCTGTATCGGCATCCACCGGCAGATCACTCGGAGGCAAGCCAGTGAGTAAATAAACAAAGGTGCGTCCTAATGCAAAAAAATCTGATTGAGGCACCGCTTGACCATTCACTTGTTCAATTGGTGAATAGCCGGCTGAAAAGATTTGCGTGCCATTGTGCCGGCCTCCAAGAACTGTAGCGGTAATTTCTCTCGCCGTGCCAAAATCAATTAATGCCAATTCCTGACGCCCTGTATTCAGGGAATCCGTAGCAGATCGCAGCATAATATTGGCCGGCTTGATATCTCGATGAAAATAATTTTGCTGGTGAACCCGGTCTAAAATTTCTGCCAGTTCTTTTAACCAATTAATAGCCAAGGCTTCAGAAATCGGTTGATGATTTCTCTCATTCATCCACTCTTCTAAATCCAACCCCGCTATTTTTTCCATCACCAGGCAATATACAGGCTGGTCGCTATTTTTGGGGTAAAAAGTAAAATAGCCATCGGGTTCGACTCTCGGAATCCCAGGATGGTGCAGCCGGCTCAAAACTCGCGCCTCTTGCTGAAACAGTGAAATCGCCTTTTCCTGATGAAGAAAAAGCACTTTTAGCACTTTCGGCGTGCCGCAATCACTCACTTCATAAGTTTTAGCAAAACCCCCTTCACCCAAAATACTCATGACCCGATAATGCCCGTTTAAAAGCAAATCAGAACCACAGCTTTGGCAAAAAAGCAAGTTTTCAGGATTTTGAGGCTTTGGGCAATTGGGATTAATGCAGTAACTCATAGATGCCAGGGGAATATCTGTATTTTTTTATATTGAAATGCTCTGGCAAAGTCTTTGATCCTTTTGTCAGATCGCTTTCAAAAAAGCCGGTTAAATTGGCTGGCCGGCTTCTTTAAAAGAACCACCCCGCAGATCCCCCTTCACCTGATTAATCACAGCAGTTCGGGGGATCTAGAACCTTAGCTTAACCGATTCCTTCAATGACCGGATGGAAATAGAACGCGAGTGCCAAAACTGCATAGGCAGCTAGCAACAGGGTGCCTTCCAGCCAATCAGACCGGCCATCGGAACTCACCGAGTTAGCAATCAACACCGCCACTGCCACCGCCACCAGTTCAAACGGGTTGAAGTACAGATCCATCGGTTGGTCAAATATCCAGCCGGCTAACACCAACACCGGCGCAACAAACAAGGCAATTTGCAAACTCGATCCCACTGCCACAGAGACAGACAGATCCATTTTATTTTTCATCGCCACCGTAACCGCTGTGGCGTGTTCGGCAGCATTGCCAATAATCGGAACCAGGATAACGCCGGTAAACAGCGCCGTCAGTCCCAGCGCGGAAGTCGCTTCTTCGAGGGAGGCAACCAGCAATTCAGACTCAACCGCAACGACTAGGGTAGCCGCTAAGAGTACCCCAATCCAAAGCGGCAGGTTCACCTCTCCTTTAGGGTCATCGGGTGCTAGGTTGGCTTCAGCTAAATCTGCCGGGTCCATCTCTGCCAAACCCACATCATAGAGATAGGTGTGAGTTTTCATCGAAAACAGCAGCGTTAGGCCATAGACCAAAATTAACACCACAGCGACGGCGACGGAGAGGCGCTGCAGCGTCGCTTCCGGAATGCCGGGAACCGTTGCACCCATCGCGGTTGGCAGCAGCATGGCAATCACAGCCAGATTCATCGCAGAGGCGTTGGATCGGGCCACAATAGGCTGAAAGGTCTGCTCTTTAAAACGAAGGCCACCTAATAGCATGGAAAGGCCCATCACCAAGAGTAAGTTGCCCATAATCGAGCCGGTGATACTGGCTTTGACAACATTGATCAGTCCCGCTTTGAGGGCGACAACGCCAATAATCAATTCAGTGGCATTGCCAAAGGTGGCGTTTAACAGACCGCCCAAAGTGGGGCCAAGAACAACGGCAATTTCTTCAGTGGCAGTCCCCATCCACGCGGCGAGAGGAATGATCGCCAGCGCCGAGGTGATGAAGATAACCGACGATCCCCAGTCTAGGAAATGGGCGGCAATGGAAATCGGGACAAACAGCAACAAGGCTGATAAGACATTTTTTGTGTTGAGCATTTAAGTCAAACAGGTTTTCAGTATGCTATGTCAGCAGTTGATAACGATTGGTTTCATTCTGAATCGTGGCAATCAGACTCTAGGATAGTGGCTAGGGAGTGCTGAGTGTTGAGTTCTCAGTCCTGAGTCCTGAGTCCTGAGTTCTCAGTCCTGAGTGCCCAATCCCCCATGCCCCATGCCCCATGCCCTTAACTGCACAATTTCCAGCGATTGCAATCAGCCAAAGTGAATAAAATTGAGCATTTTCTTAACAAAACATAAATCTTCTTAAGGAAATATAGATATTTTTAACAAAACCAGGCTAACAATAATAGAGTGCTAAAATCTGGTGATGAAGCATTTATCTTTTTTTTCAATAAAATCGGCGTGAAGGTTCAATCGAAGATAAAGCGTTTTGGGCTGTTGTATCAGCAGCGCTTCCTGGCACTTTTCGCCATTAACTCAGGAGAAATTTATCCGCTTCTCAAATGGCACAAACGACCCAGATATCTACTATCTGAGGCTTTCTGACCCGTCAACTTGTTGTAAATTTCACAAATCCTTTCGATCCCCAACTCCAGTCAGTTCAGATTGAGCTAAAGCTGCAGTTAAGCAGTCTGTTTGTCTGAGTTGTGTGGCAATTTTTGTCCTTTAAATTAGGTGTAATGGCATGGCTTCTCCTTCTGAGGCTGCGTCTTTGGGACGCGCTGCTGCTTCAGTCAATTCTTTGAGTGAGCAAGAAGCAGCAACCAGTAGTTTATCCGCCACTGTTGCTGAACTAAACCAACTGGTAACGCATAATGACGCACCAGAGAACGATCCCCAACAAACGGCGACAGGTGTTTATGTCACGGTTCACGGTCATTTCTACCAGCCACCCCGCGAAAATCCTTACTTAGACGCGATTGAACTGCAAGCCGGTGCGGCACCTTTCCACGACTGGAACGAGCGAATTCACCACGAATGCTACCGTCCCAATGCCTTTGCGCGAATCTTGAATGACCGGGGCGAAATCGTGGGGATCGTGAATAACTACGAGTATTTGAGCTTTAACATCGGCCCAACGTTGATGACGTGGCTGGAACGCCATGACGCAGAAGTTTATCAACGAATTTTAGAAGCTGATCGCAAAAGCAGTGAACGTTTAAACGGTCATGGCAATGCGATCGCTCAAGTTTATAACCACATCATTATGCCTTTGGCAAATGAACGGGATAAATATACCCAAATTCGCTGGGGTAAAGAAGACTTCCGATCCCGATTTGGCCGTGATCCCGAAGGAATGTGGCTGGCTGAAACAGCAGTTGATTATGCAACTTTAGAAGTCTTAGTTGCTGAGGGGATCAAATTTATTGTTCTGGCACCTTCCCAAGCGCAACGCTGCCGGATGCTGCCCAGAGATGAACAGCCGGTGACGCAATGGCACGAGGTTGGAGGCGGTCAAATTGATCCCACCCGTCCTTATCGCTGTTATTTGAAACCAAGCAGTGCACCGGCAGCCGGTGAGAATGGTGCTGAATCCCTAGATACCCAAACCTCGGACTCGACTCCCTACATCGATATCTTTTTCTACGATGGGCCGATCTCGCGGGATATGGGCTTTAATGATGTACTGAGCAATTCTCATCACTTAGCCGCACGTCTGGGTCAAGCGATACATGGGGATCACCGGCCTAGTCAGATGATTTCAGTGGCCACCGATGGAGAAACCTTTGGCCACCACAAGGGAGGAACTGAAAAATGCCTCGCCTACGCCTTCATTGAGGAATTTCCCCGGCGCAGTTGGACGGTGACGAACTTCGCCCATTACCTCAGTCTGAACCCTCCAGCTTGGGAAGTGGAACTGAAGCCGGTGACGGCGTGGAGTTGCTCTCACGGTGTTAGCCGGTGGCAGGATGACTGCGGTTGCGGCGGTGGCGGGTTGTGGAACCAGAAATGGCGTCGTCCGTTGCGCGTGGCGCTAGATTGGTTGCGAGACCGGCTTTCTGAGGTTTATGAAGAAGCCGGTCGCCGGTTCTTCCGCGATCCCTGGTTAGCGCGGGATGAGTATATTCAAGTGATTCGGGATCGCAGCTTGGAGAATGTTGAGCGGTTCCTGGCGCGTCACCATTCGCACCCGCTTGCGCCGGCAGAACAAGTGGACGCCCTGCGACTGTTAGAAATGCAGCGCCACACGCTGTTGATGTACACCAGTTGTGGTTGGTTCTTTGAAGAACTATCGCGTCCAGAAGGCGTGCAAATTCTCCGCTATGCCGCCCGTGCGATTGAACTTGCCGGCGATATTGCCGGTGTGCAATTAGAACAGCAGTTTGTCGAAATGCTGGCTTTTGCACCGAGTAATGTTGAGTTTTTTAAAGATGGTGCGGCTGTCTACCGGCATTTAGTTCTGACTGCCCAAATTAGTTTGGAACAAGTGGCGGCGCACTACGCCATCAGCGGGTTATTTACCGCCTATCCCCAGCACCACCGGGTTTATTGCTACACCACTCACCAGCAAGATTACCAATTGCAGCGCATGGGATCGCTGACACTTGCAGTCGGTCAGTTGCAACTGATCTCAGAGATTACCCAGGAAAGTGTACAACTGGTGTTTGCGGTCTTACACTTGGGCGGCTGGGATTTCCACTGCTGCATTCAGCCCTTCGCAGGCCGGCGGGCTTACACTCAGATGAAGGAGCAACTATTTGGTGCATTGCAAGAAGCAAGTTCCGCTCATGTGATTCTGGGAATGAATCAGTATTTTGATGGGAAATCTTTTAGCCTGCGCGATTTGTTTGCCGAGGAACGGCACCGGATTATGCGCCTGCTAAGTCAGGAAACCCTGATGCGGCTAGACCAGCTTTATACCCAGGTTTACCGGGATAATTATGGCGTGATGATGGGTTTCCACCGGGATGAGTTGCCGGTTCCCCAAGAGTTGCAGGTTGCTGCGGAGATTGCTTTAGGCCATCGCTGTCTCACAGAAGCCAAGGCTTTATATCACGAGATTAGTGAGGTGCCAAGTAGTGAGGGGCATCTGGGGCTGAGTCATTTAGCAGAACTAGAGGCAATCGCCACGGAAGCCAACCACCTGCGCTGCCGGTTAAATCTGCCGGAAGTTAAGCAAACTTTGGAGCAGCTAGTGTTGCGCTCTTTGCGGGAGTTGCTGCAAAATGGGGCGAGTGCAACAGTTGAGGCAGATTTTCAACGCATTGAGCGCATGATTGAACTAGGCCGGCAAATGAATCTCGGCTTAGAGATTGATCGGGCGCAAGAACTGTACTTCAACTGGCTGCAAACAGAACAGATAACTGACCTTGGGCAACTGCGCCGGCTGCTTCAGTTGGGTCAAATGTTAGTAGTGGATGTGAGTACCCAATTGAGCCGGCTGTCCTAAAACAGTCAAAAGGAATTAAGAAGAAAAAATTCTTTCCTTCTTAATTCCTTTATGTTCTTAAATAGAGGTGAAATCCCCAACTCCAATCAGGTTGGCTTGGATGCCATTTAAAGAAGCTAGCAGTTCCTCACCGGCAGTAATTAAAGTGGCATTGTTGCTTTGAGAAATCGTGAGACTCTCAAAAGTCAGGCTGCCGGTTAAGGCAATCAAATCAATGCCATCTTCAAAATCAGTAATCGTGTCAACGCCGGCACCTGAGATCAAGACAAAACGATCAGTGCCGGCATTTCCAGTCAGGGTGTCATTTCCCAGATCGCCGCTGAGCAGATCGTCTCCATCGCCACCAACAACAATGTCATTCTCCTTGCCGGCAAGCAGCGTATCGTTGCCGGATGCCCCATCAAGATAGTCAGCGCCGGTGTTGCCAAAGAGCAGATCGTTGCCGGCACCGCCGTTGAGCGAATCATTGCCGATGTCACCAAACAAGATATCTTCTTCAGTATTGCCAGAAAGCGTATCAGCGTCTTTACCGCCGAAGACGGTATCGCTGCCAGCACCGCCATCAAGGTTATCACTGCCGGCATTGCCGAACAGTAAATCGTTGCCATCGTTGCCGGCTAAGTTGTCGTCGCCGATGTCACCCATCAGGATATCCTGATCGGCCATACCAGAAAGGATGTCGCTGTCCTTGCCGCCAAAGAGGATGTCGTCACCATTGCCGCCATCAAGGTTATCACTGCCGGCATTACCGAACAGCAAATCGTTACCATCGTTGCCGGTTAAGTTGTCATTGCCGACAGCGCCAATGACAATATCATTGCCACCCATGCCAGAAAGACTGTCATTTGCATCAGTGCCGGTAAGCGTGTCGTTGCCATCAGTGCCGGTGGGGGTCTCATTGCCTTCACCCGGTGATGGAGTTGGTCCTGGAGTGGGTCCTGGGGTTGGTCCTGGGGTTGGTCCTGGGGTTGGTCCTGGAGTTGGTCCTGGAGTTGGTTCGGCTGATACGGTAATGGCAAAAGCAGTAGAGTCGATGTTGCCACCTTTGCCATCGGTGATGCTAAAGCTGAAGCTGTCGGAAGTTGTTTCGCTTCCGGCATGGGTATAAGTTAGTAAGCCGGCATCAACATCGGCTTGGGTGAAGGTACTGCTCACACTCAAAGCTGTGCCGTTGAGTGTTAGGGTGCCAGAAGTTGGCACGGTTGTGAGGGTGTAGGAAATGGGATCGCTGTCGGGATCACTGACTTGAAGCTGTGCCGAAGTGATGGCAGAAGTCGTTCCCTCATCCAAAGTCAGGCCGGTGTTGAGGTTCAGCGTGGGTGCGTTATTGGGCGCAGAGATGGGTTGAGCGATGAGTTTAGTCACCCAAGGATCGAAGGCACCAGCATTATTTGCGCCCAAACTGCCTTTTGTGTGGCCACTCAGGTAAAGCTTGTTATCACTACCAGCAACAATGCCCGAAGATGCATCATCGCTTGCAGTTCCTAGCTGTTCTATCCACAACTGATTGCCGTTAGGATCGTAGATTGCGGCCCAGGCGTCAGTTCCCCCGGCATTTGTCCCTTCTAAATTGCCTCGTGTGGTTCCCGATAGATAAACATTGCCTGAGCTACTATCGACAGAAATTTGGGCGTTGTCATCACCAATTGCGCCCAATTGCTTGCTCCACAACTGGGTGCCATTCGTGTCATATTTAGCAACCCAAATGTCTAGGTCTATATCTCCGAGTTCGCCAAGAGCAGCATTTGCGTAGCCTGTAACGTAGATATTGCCGGCACTATCAGTGGCAACGTCCGTGCTTGAGTCATTACCTGTAGTCCCCCAGCTTTTAACCCACAACTGGTTACCCTGAGTGTCGTACTTGGCGACTATGCCATCATAGAACCCAGGGCTGCCCACACCGTCCAAAGCCCCGGTGCGTCCCGATGCCAAGACATTGCCGGCGTTATCAACTGCAACGGCTAAGAACATATCTCGATAAGCGCCTTCAACCGGCTTCAACCACAGTTGGTTGCCCTGAGTGTCGTACTTGGCAACCATAGATCTTTCGACACCAAAATCTTGGTTGTATCCTGAGGTGAACACATTGCCGGCGCTATCAACCGCAACATCTGTAAAGGCCGCATCTCGCACTCCTTCCCACACCTGTCTCCACAACTCGTTGCCATTGCTGTCATACTTGGCTAACAAAGCATCACTCAATGTGATGTTTGTTGACGATTGAAAGACATCGGTTTGTCCGGATACATAAAAATTGCCATTGCTATCGGTGGCAACGCCATTGGCAAAGCCATCTCCCAACTGCTTGACCCACTGCGCGTTGCCCAAAGAGTCGTATTTAGCCACCCAAGCATCGCCAACTCGGCTCTGACGGTACAAATCGTACTCGCCCCAGGTGTATCCCGATATATACACACCCCCATCGCTACCGACTGCCACGCCAGAGGATTCTTCATCACTTATCGTTCCAAACTGGCTCAGCCAGGGAGCCTCGGTTGGCTCATCGGCCAATAACCCATTGTAGTTAGCCATCACTTCTGTTTCAAATGCGAGTGATGCCTTAAGTTGGCCGGTGGTGTATTCGAGTTCCCAATTGCCGCCTTTTTCCGCACTGCCGGTGGGAGTAGCAGAACCGGCGACTACTGCACCTGTAAGTTCAGAAAGTCGTTGTATAAATGCTTCACCTATGTTGCCGGCTGCGACGCTGCAACCATATAGCAAAATGCCGGCATCACCCGTTAAAGCCTTTGCCCACCTTTGCAATGAGCTGCTATAAGCATTGAGGGTGTCCCAACTCAACACGGTGTTGCCCAGTTGCAACAATCCCGGACTGCCGTGGCTGACAATGTGGATTTCCGATATGCCGGTTTGGCTTGCCAGAACCTCAGCTATTTGCTCGACTCCAGAGCGTAAGTTATCCAGGATAATCACTTGTGTGCCGGCTCTAACGCCGGCAATCAGGCTTTCTATCTTCTCAACCGCAGAGTCGATGAAAATAATATTACTGGCTGATCCCTTTGCTCTGCTGGCAGAGGGCTGGTTTTTAGACTCAATCATTGCCGGCATAAGCTACACTCCTAAATAGTAATTTTCTAGCTCCATGACAAAAACCTGTCTGCGCTTACCACAGTAATGTCACGCAGTCTTTGATTCCAACTGTAGACGCTGGTCGGTAAAATTCGCCTCTAGTTAGACACAAAAATTCACTATTTTGAGGAACTGTTTAGGGCTGTACGGATAAAACACATTGGGGGTCAGAAGTTCCATCAGTTATCTGCAAATTGCCACAGAAAATTTTCCCAGGCAATTCTAAAAAAAGCCGGGGAAAATAGAGAATTGAGATATCTTTAAGTCTCAATTCTTCACGCTTCATATATTTATATTTAGAACTTGTCAATCCGTTGTCAGATTTCTAGCTGACAAGATTAACACTCCAAACTGTGCAGGCTGATAATCCTTGACAAATCACAGAGGATTATTATATATATTGCCACCGAGAGCGTCGGCAAGTTGTATAAAGATCCTAGTGAGACTATAAGGCAAACTATTAAAGCTGAATACCGAGAATCTACGGAAATATTAACTGAACTGCTGACGTTGCCCGAATTTTGAGAGGTAGGATAGAAAAATTTAGGGTTTGATGGAGTGCCAGCTTAACCTGCCGGCTCAGAGAATTTACTGAATGCCGGCAGTGAGCAACCAAAGCAAGGACAAGCTTTAACACAACCAACAAGCTTGGATCTATTCTTAGAAAGGCATGGTTGCTCACTGATTTTTCAAAGGATTCTCAACGATGGCACGTCTAGCACTGCTGAGTACATCTGACAAAACCGGCTTAATCGATCTCGCTCGCTGTTTGGTAGAAGAATTTCAATTTGACCTGATCAGCAGTGGCGGGACGGCAGTTGCCCTTAAAAACGCTGGAGTGCCGGTTACGAAAGTTTCTGACTACACCGGCTCTCCCGAAATTTTAGGGGGACGCGTCAAAACCCTACACCCGCGAATTCACGGCGGCATTCTCGCACGTCGGGACTTCCCTGAAGATGTCGCCGATCTGCAAGCGAACGACATCAGAGGAATCGATTTGGTTGTCGTCAATCTTTACCCCTTTGAGCAAACAATTGCCAAAGCCGGTGTCACCTTGCCGGAAGCCATCGAGCAAATCGATATTGGTGGCCCAACTCTGCTGCGAGCCTCTGCGAAAAATTTTAACTATCTGACGGTTCTGTGCGATCCCGCTCAATATAACGAATACTTGCAAGAATTGCGGCAGAATAATTCCGAAGCTTCTTTGACATTTAGACAAAAATGTGCATTAAAAGCATTTGAACACACAGCCGCCTACGACCGGGCTATCTCCGCTTATTTAACTGGGCAGCAGGAAAGCAAAGAAGAAGCGGAGAAATCCCCGTTGCCGCAAGAGTTCTCAATTTCAGGCCGGCAGTTGCAATCCCTGCGCTATGGCGAAAATCCCCATCAACCGGCAGCCTGGTATCAAGTGGGAACAACCCCAACCGGCTGGGCATCTGCCATCAAAGTTCAGGGAAAAGAACTCAGTTACAACAATTTAGTGGATTTAGAAGCGGCACGGCGCATCATCGCTGAATTTGCCGGCCCGGAAAGTGACCCAGCCGCCGCCATTCTCAAACACACCAATCCCTGCGGCGTTGCTTTAGGAAACAGTTTAGTCGAGGCGTATGAAAAGGCGTTCAGTGCCGATTGTGTCTCTGCTTTCGGTGGTATTGTCGCCCTGAACCGGCCTATTGATGCCCGTACCGCCACTGCACTCACGCAAACCTTTTTAGAATGCGTAGTGGCACCGGCTTGCGATCCAGACGCCGAGGAAATTCTTAAATCCAAGTCTAAGGTGCGAGTTTTACTGCTGCCAGACTTGCACAGTGGCCCTCAGGAAACGCTCAAAGCCATAGCCGGCGGGTTTTTGGTGCAGGCTTCTGATGATGCTGTCGAAGACCCTTCACAATGGCAAGTTGTGACGGATTTGCAACCGACGCCAGACCAACTTGCAGAAATGCTCTTTGCTTGGAAGATTTCCAAACACGTCAAATCTAACGCAATTGTCGTGACTCGCCAGCGCACTACTGTGGGTGTGGGTGCCGGCCAGATGAATCGCGTGGGTTCGGTTAAAATTGCCCTAGAACAAGCCGGTGAAAAAGCAACGAATGGTGTTCTTGCCAGTGATGGCTTTTTCCCCTTTGATGATTCCGTACGCACAGCAGCCGCTGCCGGTATTTCGGCAATTGCCCAGCCTGGAGGCAGCTTGCGAGACAGTGATTCTATCAAAGCTGCTAATGAATTAGGCTTGGTGATGGTGTTGACAGGGGTGCGTCACTTTTTGCATTAATTCATCAGCGGTAGGGGCGAGTTTATTTCTCTAGGCAATCTAGTTACAAAACTCGCCCTTACCCACTGACAACTAACAATTGACAACGGTTATGGAATCTGATTACCCGCGATCTGAGTCTATGGATGTCAAAGTTAAACTGCTTTTAAGTGGCGGACACGAGTATATTTTATGGCTTAAATCCGACTCCCCGCTGTTGGAGAGTTTATTAAAAGTTCTGGTCAATCGCTCCCAGAATCAAACTTCTGCAATATTGTTTCAAATTCCCGTAGATGAAGGGCATTCGGCTTTGTGTTTTCCCAGCGATCATTTGATTGGGGTTGTCACAGAACCGCCCATTTTTGTGCAGCAGAAAACACCTGCGCCGGCTCCCCCAGAAGTGCCACCGGCGCGTCCAGTTGCTTCAAATTTTCTCCCGTCTGAGTGCGTGCAACTTGATAACTTTATCACGCCGGCAGAACAGGAAAAACTGCTTAAATTTGTTTTCCAAAAAGAGTCAGAATTTGTGCCGACAAGCACCTCAACCGGCGCGGCAGATTATCGGCGTTCTTGGGTGCTGCACTCGTTTCCTGAGTTTTCTGAACTCATTATTAAACGAATTCACACAGTTTTGCCCGATGTCTTGAGCAAACTTTCGCTGCCGGCATTTACCGTATCGCAAATTGAGGCACAGCTAACGGCTCACAATGATGGAAATTTTTACAAAGTTCATAACGATAGTGGCAGTCCAGATACGGCAACCCGATTTCTCACCTATGTTTACTATTTTTATCGGGAACCCAAGCCTTTTTCAGGAGGCGAGTTGGTGATTTATGACAGCAGAGTTGAGAATAATTATTATGTGAAAGCAGAGTCTTTTAAAACCATTGAACCGCGCAACAATAGTGTTGTGTTTTTCCTAAGCCGGTATATGCACGAAGTGCTGCCGGTGAGTTGTCCTTCCCAAGCGTTTACCGATAGCCGGTTTACGATTAATGGCTGGATTCGCCGGTGAAGAGTTAATTGTAGGAGGAAGTATAAGCTTGGTTTTTTGCTACTTCCTCTCCCCAACTTCTCAAAAAATACTAAGATTGAAGCAAATTCTGAAATTCAGGCTGTTCTCGAATTGAATCAAAAACTTTATCAGTCTTAGCTTTATCTTTGTATTGTGGATTGAGTGTAATGGCTTTCTTCAAATTTTCCACTGCTAATGATGAGTATCCTTGTACTCCATAGATGCAGGCTTTGTAATACACCGATTCAGAATCATCAGGTTTATATTTTAAAGCTTTATTATAAGAAGAAACTGCTTCTTCGTATTTTTTTAATTTAGCTAAAGCAAGTCCTCTGTTTGACCAAACTATGTAATCATCAGATTTATAGTTTAAAGCTTTGTCAAAAGATGAAACTGCTTCTTCGTACTTTCCTACTTTATTTAAGGCAAATCCTCGCCAATACAATGCTTCATAATTATCCGGGTTGTCGTGTAGAAATTGAGCAAAAGAGGAAACTGCCTCATTATACTTTCCTAAATCTTTCAAAACCAAGCCTTGCTCGTAGTAAGCAGAAGAAAAATCAGGCTTTATCTTCAGGCAACGTTTAAAATCTTCTAGGGCTTCCTTGGGTTTATTTAAATAAAAGTAAGCCAAGCCTCTATTATTGTAAGCAAAATATTCTTGTTTTTTATCGTCTAACTTTATTGCTTCAGTAGAATCTTTTATTACCCCTTCATAATCTTTGAAGTAAAATTTTGCAAATCCTCGTTGACTATAAGCGTCTAAATACTTTGGGTTCAAGCTAATAGCTTCAGAAAAATCTTTAACGGCTTCTTTGTATTTACCTATTGTTAAATAAACCGAGCCTCTGCTCAAATGAGCATCATCATAATTGTCATTAATTTTAACTGCTAAATTAAAATTTTTAAGAGCAGTTTGGTTGTCACCCTGCTTAAAATAAATATTTCCTCTTCCGATATAAGCTTCTACTAAATTCGGTGAAAATTTCAAAGCTGTATTATAATCTTGTAATGCTTTTTCTAGTTCTCCTACCTGAGAACGAGCAAAAGCTCGACTAACAAGAGCTTTATCAAAATTAGATTTTAATTGAAGAGCTTTTGTATAAATTCTGATCGCTTCAGAAAAATTTCCATTACGTGATTGATCTAACCCAGCATTTAAAAGCAGACTTTCAGGAGGTAAGTTTTTGGAGTTATCCATTTTATATTCATAGAGGTTAGCTTCAACGACTTCATTAATTGTGAGCAGTGACTCTATGTTAAATTCAGCTTTGAATACAGCATTATCAGAAAAAAAGTGTATATCAGAAATGCTCAAACTTTGAGCGTAAGCAACACCAAAATTCAGCGAAAATAGTCCTAAAAAAACTATGAATAATAAACTTACTTTTAGTGCGTTAATGATTTTTCTCGAAAGTTGCTGAAGGTTTAACATACTTATTGCTCCTTACAAAAGTAACTCTGTCAAGTTCTCAGTTCCTAAGTTCTCAAAATTCTTCACAATCCCTGCTGCTAGTGTCACTAAATCTTGATGGAGATCAGAACACTAAACATCAATATCTCATAAAGTTTCCTCAAAATCAAATTTTCATCTACCTCTTCCGGTGCATCTCCCACATATCGCTCAGGGGTAGGACTCCACTCCTTCACCTCCGACTCCTGATGATCAATCAGTACCGGCTTAAGGTGATCTACTAAAGACTAGGTTGGCTTTAATTTTGGTGGGGTTAAACTGAAAATTTTGTATGTACACGCTTTATCATACACCTTGAAAGTTTTGCACGGCTGTCCAAAAATCCTCCCATCCCTCATCATCCCATGATTTGTTACGTCAGAGGAATTGAGGAAGGGTTAAACCGTTTTTTGGATAATTGGAATAGAATCTTGGTAATCTTAGCAAAATATTTAAGCGCTCATCCACTGTAAGGCAGAAGCATGAGCGCAAAAGGTATTCTATTTTAGGAAAATATTTAAATCCTTATCTACTGTAAGGACGAAATATGAGCAAGGGTGAAGCATGAGCGTGTAAATCTTTTGCTCACATCAGAGATTTTTTGTGCTCATGCTATCCCCAAAGGGGACGCTGCGTTAACGCCCCTACGATATCGGCTGTCAACGACCTTGTTGAATGTACTGGAGAATGCCCCGTGCGATCGCTTGTGCCATTTGAGTACGGTAACCAGCATTGGATAGCCTAGCAGCATCTTCCGCGCCGGTGACAAACCCGACTTCAAGTAAAGTTGCCGGCATAGAACTTCTTCTTAGTACATAAAATCTCGCCTGTCTCACCCCCCGATCTCGTGAACCTGTAGTCTGAAGAATGCTTTTGTGAATCGCGCGAGATAAGCCTAAACCGCTGCTGTAATAGTAAGTTTCGATGCCATTCACATCAGGCCGGCTCATATTAATTGCATTAGCGTGAATACTCACAAACAAGGAGGCATTCACCCGTTCAGCCATCTGCACACGCGCTTCTAGGCTAACTTCCCGGTCATCTGTTCTTGTCATAATCGCTTGCACGCCCTGTTCTTCTAACAATTGCGTCACCTGCCTGGAAATGTCTATGACAACATCCTTTTCCCGCAAACCTCGAATTCCCACTGCACCGGGATCACGTCCCCCATGTCCCGGATCGATCGCTACCACCACTCGCCCCTTGGGAACCGGACGTGAGGGTGCCGGCTGAGTCGGGTTTCTAGGCGGTACGGGAGTTGGCGGTCGCACCGGCACAGGTTCTTCATCCGGCAGTGGCGGCACAAGAACCGCTTGCGTGCGTTGCAGTTGCAAGGATAGGGATTGGCCGCTAGGCTGAGTTACTCCGGCAACCTGCACGCCTGCACCTGGTTGCACAAGGATGCTAACGGTTTGCGAATCTTCCTGCAAAACGCGCACCCATAATGCAAGGCTGCCGGCTGGTGGCTGAACATTCGTGATTTGCTGAGCCAGCTGCGCTGAGGGAATGGTGATCTTGTAAGCTGCAGTTGCTCTATCCCAACCCGTCGTATAGGTAACGGATCGATCAGCTTTAACAGAAACTTGCGTGCCGTTATTTTCTAACTGAATCGATTGAATTGTAGCCAGTTGAGCAGACGCTTCAATGCTGGGCGCTGCTCCTCCTCTGGGCCACACCACCACACCGCCCGACTTGGCAGATGCCTGCACATCTGGGCTATAGGAGTTCATATTTAAAATCACGCGGGCAACCGGCGGTGAGCTTTTGAGTTGGATGATTTGCAGGTTGCTGATGCCATGATTATTTACTGTAATATTGCGGTTTTGCAACTGGGGCGAGAGTGTCGTGCCGGCGATATCAATGGTTGTCAACGTGCGATTTTGACTTCGCTTGACCTCAACATTTGGACTTCTACCACTGGTGCGAATAATCAACCCTTCTGGCTTTACCTCGACATTCTGAAGCTGAGTTTGTCCAGCAACCGCGACGGTAAGTGGCTCACTGGGCGGTTGTTCTGCGTTTTGGGATGTGAGCGTTTGCGCTGTCTGCCGATCCACAGAAGCCTGGTTTTGCTCAACATCAATTTGCCAAGATTGCTCGTTAGCTTGGACGGGCGATGTTAGCAGAAAAACCCCTAAAAAGCTGGGCAGTACCCAACCCAGCCTGAGCGTTTTTTCAAATAGAAAGTTGCGGGGACGTTGCAAGTTTGAACCTGGGGTGGGATTCCTCATATTCAGTAAATAATTGGCACAGCCTTAAATTGAGTTTTGAACGCGACGGGTGCAGAAAATTGGTTGCTAATTGTTTCAACAACCTGCATTAACCCTGGAGTGATCCTTCCTACCAAGTTGCATTCAGTGAGGTTATCCCTCTGTAGTCTTAAAGTGGGACAGCGAGAACGCGTGTTGTCTCAGTGAATGCGAATTGGGATGATTTGCGCGTGCGATCACTGCAATTTTCTGCTGCACCCTGGCAACAACTGAACGCGCTATCAGATGCCCCTAAGCGCCCCTCTGGCAGGAGGTTAACTGTGCCGGCGATCTATGTTGTAGTTTTAGATGGGATCGCTTGCTGACAATATATGTGTTTAACTCCAAGGGCTGCAACCTGAATACCAATATGAGTCATACTCATCAGGATGGAATATTCAGGATGCTTTAATTAGCCTTCAGATTTTCTAAAATCAATCAGCGTTTGCCAGTAAGTTTCTGGTAATCCCGTGTCAAAACATTTACCTCTGACAAGGTAGCCGGTGATTCCTTCATCCTGCCGTAATCTTTCTACCCCGGATGTTAGCTGAAATTCACCCTTATCCCGCAAGTTGTTATTAATGTTCTCTTCTAAGCTGTCAAAGATTTTTGGCGTGAGGACGTATAATCCGAAGGCGCACAGGAACTGATCCTCTGGCATTCCGTCAACACGGAGATGTTGGCGTGCGTAATCAATTGTGGGCTTTTCAGAAAGTTGCGTGATTGAAAGGATAGACTGGGGTTCTTGCCAGAAACCGGCAACGCAACCTGCTTTGGAAATTATTTCTGCCGGCATCACCGTTAAACCCAAAACACTTTGCTCAACTTGCTCGTATATTTCGATAATTTGACGGGCGCAAGAAGTCTCAGTCTCCGATGAATAAACGTGATCGCCCAACATCAGCAAAAAGGGTTCATCTCCCACCCATTCTCTGGCACAAAATACCGCATGACCGTAGCCTTCTTGAACGTCTTGTGTCACAATTGTAATTCTTTGCCCTAAATCTTCTAAATATTCGCAGTATTCCTGATTCTGCTGCGAGAGCTTCTTAAATAGTGCAGGTGCCGGCGGATTTTTAAAGAAATCCTCAAACAATTCGCGATCGCCGGTTTGCACCACAATCCCCACTTCTTCGATGCCGGCACTAAGGGCTTCTTCAACTATTGCCAAAATCACCGGCTTCGCCCTGCCATCTTTGTCGATAATCGGAAAAAGTTCCTTCTTTATCGCCTTCGTAGCGGGAAATAACCGAGTTCCAAAACCGGCAGCCGGTATCACCGCCTTGCGAACTTTTTTCTCTGCCTGAAGTGTGAGTTTTAAGGATTGCATTTGGGGAAAATCTCGCTCAATAATTTCAATAACTTGCTTTTGACTTTTCTCATTTTCTACAATAAACTGTGCGGAACCATCGCCTTGCGAGCCAACCCCTTTCCCCCCTAAAATATAAGGTTGAATGGGTTCGTAATTCAGAAGTTGGTGCAAAACCGGCGCAGTTAATTCGGATGGACAAGCAGGGATTAAATGTTGATCAAATTCTGCCTGTGCCCGTTTCATTAACGCCCCAATTTTTTCAGCATCGCCTTTTTGTAGCGCTTCAACTGCTTCCTGTGTAATTTCCGAATTAATCGTACCGAGATATTTTTGAACATTCTGCTGCACTTCATTGTCAGCAAACGGATAACCTTGATTGAGCTGACTTAATATTTCCTTCGTATTTTTGCCGGCACCCAAATCAACAATGACAAAATATAAATTTTTCTGTAGTTTTAACTTAATAACATCCGTGCGATCACCATCAAAAATCATTAAAATGGGTTGGTTTCCATAAGCACAAGCTTGATCCATTCGCCCACAGCGAGAAGATGTCAAAATCTCACCCAAATAAGCAAGCTCCATTTCTTGACGAACTGTCATTTTTAATTTGTAAACGCGATTAAACGCCCGCGCCACAAGCACGCAAATCGCAGCACTAGATGCCAAACCTTTCTGAGCCGGCAAATCTGTTAAATAATTATCAATCTCAAGCCCAAAAACTCCATACTGGGTGAGAAATTGATAAGCCACACCGGCAGCATAACTGAAAAACTCGCCCTTTTCAGCTTCAGCCAGCAGGGTTTTCTCATCCATCGAAAGTTGGATTTCTTGTCGGCTGCCATCACTGAGAGAGACGCGAAGAATAAGCTGGGTTGGATGAGGTTTAACTTTTGCATAAAGTCCCTGATTTGTGCCGGCAACCAGGGCGTATCCCTTTTCTAAATCGGGATTAATTGAGCGATAAACTCCTGCCCAATCGCTGTGTTCGCCAAATAGGCAAAGTCGTCCCGGTACAAATATTTTCATTTATTTTCACTTTCTAGCCGTCTGTTGGCGGTGACGTTGGGATTTGGGGATTTTTTGGCGAGTGTAATAATTAAGAAAGATAAGATTTTTTTAACCACAGATGCACACAGATGAACACAGATGAAAAACGCGCTTTATCTGCATTTATCTGCATTTAATTACAGTCAAAAAAAATAATTTTAACCACAAATAAACCATCAGCTTTATCTGCATTTATCTGTGTTGATCTGTGGACGCAGGTGGAACTTGAATGACAAGCGCAGCACATTCGGGTTGCACCTGCGGAATCTGTGGTTAAATATTCCCTTCCTAGTTTTTGCAACAAGCCCAAAAAACCTTTTACCTCCCCTAATTTATCTCACTCTTGGGCACCGGCAGCTTTTAGCAACTTCACTACATTTTTATAACCATTGAAATCCGCAATCATAGAAGCGGTGTAACCCCCCCGGTTTTTTACATTGATATCCACACCGGCATCTAGCAATTGCTTAACAGCCCCCTCATGCCCGCGATGTGCTGCCCATATTAAGGCTGATGCGCCGGCATTATCCAAAAGATTCACATCTGCACCGGCTGCTAATAAGGCTTGAATGACTTCAGCCTTACCACGATCAGCTGCTTTCATCAGCGCTGTTTTTCCATCCTCTGAACGTGTGTTAGGATGAACACCGGCCTTGAGCAATACTTGCACGGTTTCCACATGGCCGGCACTTGCAGCTAAAGTTAAAGCGGTTTCCCCGGAGTTCCTTGCTTTCAGAAGAGACTGCACTTGCCCTTTCTCGCCTTGAAGCAAAATTTCTACTGTTTTGCTGTGATTGTGCAAGACTGCAACCATTAAAGCTGTGTCACCCAGCCGGTTTTTTGCTAATATATCTGCACCTTGGCTGACAAGCCGTTCTACAACGCCGGCATGACCTTCGACAGCCGCTAAGTGTAAAGCGGTTTCCCCATCATTATTTTTGGCATTGATATCTGCGCCGGCATTCAGCAAGGCAGTGACAGTCTCTGCATAACCCCCCGCCGCTGCTGCCATTAATGCTGTCCATCCATCCGGATTTTTGGCATTCACATCAGCGCCGGCATTCAGTAAGGCTTGGGCGATGCCGGTATTACCGCTATCGGCGGCTAAAGTTAATGCTGTCTCGCCTTCTTCATCTTGGGCATTGATATCAGCGCCGGCAGTTAAAAAAGCCTCTACAACTGCCAAGTTTCCGCCCTCAACTGCCTGCATGACAGCCGTTTTACCGTCCTCTACAGTTATATTCCCATCTGCCCCGTGTTCGAGCAAAAGTTGCACCACGGCAGCGTTAGGAGACTTGAGAGCCAGTTTCAGCGCAGTATCATCATCCTTATCTTTGACATTAATTTCTGCGCCGGCATCCAACAAGATTCGCACACACTCAAGACTTCCTTTAAGTGCTGCCGCCATTAACGCTGTGCTGCCATCATCATTTTTAGCATTCACCTCTGCGTTTCTAGATACCAAAAGGCGCACTGTGTCAACTCTCTGATTAGCGGCGGCTAACATTAACGCCGTAATCCCAAAACGTTTTCTGGCCAAATTGACATCCGCGCCGGCATCCAGTAGCAGCCGAACAATTTCGGTGTAGCCATACCGGGCGGCAAACATTAAAGCAGAGGTGCCATCTTGATTCGTTGCATTAACATCAGCACCCTGAGCGAGTGTGGTTTGCAGTTGGGCGATATCGCCACTTCTCGCAGCCTGGATTAATAAAATGTCCTTCTTCGAGGGCATGATTGGGGTTCGTTGCATCGGGAATAATGTCAACTTATCGCTAAATCGTACCTTTGAGAAGAAGGAGCCGGTTATCTCCTAAGTTTGTTAACGGTAAAGGTGATGAATGCTGCTTAAGCTAAATTTGTCCCCCATTTTTGAAGGCTTGTGCCGCCAGAAACGCTAAGGCAACGGTACTGACGAGTGCCCCCCACTTAAGCGCTGGATTCTTATCCAACCAATCAGTAAGGCTGGGTATCACTAAGTTTCTAAAGTCTCCCTCAATTCTGTCATGGGATGGGATAGGCTCGTAGAGATTGTTTGGCCCATCTTCAGACTTCGGCTGGTTAGTGCGCTGTAGTTGGAAGGCAACGCGCTCCAATATGAAATCTACCAGAGATGGAGAAAGCCGCTGGAGTACATCTATCATTCTCCCCGCATCCCCAACCAGGAAGTCGCGGGTGGGATGTTCGGCAACATAGAGGATTGCGTCAGCGACTAAACTGGGTTCGTAAAAGGGTGGGAGGCTTGCCGGTTTGACGCCTAACCGCGTGAGGGCATTGTTGTAGAGAGGTGTGTTGACTGCGGCGGGTTTGACACTTGTGACGCTGATGGGGATGCCCTCATGTTGCAGTTCCACGCGCAGGGATTCGATGAATCCTTCCATCCCGTGCTTTGCCGTACAGTAGGAACTTTGAAGCGGCACACTTCGCCGGCCTAAAACTGAAGAGAGATGAATCAGCGCCCCCCGCCCTTCACGCTTAAGATGGGGTAGGGCTGCCATCGCGCCATATACCTGCCCCATGAGGCCGACATCAATAACGCGCTGAAATTCTTCGGGTTTTGTTTTATCGAAAGCGGCATAGACGGCGATCGCAGGGCAATGCACCCACGTATCGAGCCGGCCATACACCTCCACGGTTCGGTCTGCGATCGCTTTAACCTGCTCAAATACGGTTACATCAGCAATGACAGGGGTTACCTCAGCGCCAAAGCCGCGAATCTCATCTACCAAGGGTGCGAGCTTTGATTCACTACGACCTGAAACAACCAACTTCGCCCCGCGCTTGGCAAATTGAAGGGCTGTTTCACGTCCGATACCGCTGGAAGCCCCAACGACGGCAACAACCTGCTGATTAATTGGCTTCAGTTGCATCAATGCTACTCCTTAAAGTTTTTATTCAAAATTATTCACGCCTGAATCGTTTAGTTGAAATCTACAAACTCAACTTTTCAATCAATACATCTGTCGAATAACAGATGATTTGTCGGAAAAAAAAATAATTGTTACGCTTGCTTTCTAAGGAATTGTGTTGAAAGGAAAGCTAACCTTGCAACACAATTCGTTTACGCGTTAGCTTCGCTTACTGCGCCTCACAGGAGAGAAAAATTCTTCGCCAGCCAGTCGCTAAGGCTCGGTATCACTAGATTGGTGAAGTCTCCATCAACTCTGGCATCGGTTGGAAAAGGCTCGTAAAAATTATTGCGATCATCTGGGGACTTCGCCACGTTGGTGCGCTGAGCCTGGAAGCCGATGAGCAGCAACAAGGAATCGGCCAGTTCGGGCGAGATCCGCTGTAGTGCATCTAGAAGTCTCGCGGCATCCCCCACCAAGAAGTCACGAGTTGGATGTTCGGCGACGTGGAGGATCGCATCAGCCACCAACCTGGGGTCGTAGTAAGGCGGTATCCCTGACGGCTTAACGCCTAGCTTCGTGAGACCATTATTCCAAAAGGGTGTATTGATGACTGCCGGTTTTACACTCGTGACGCTAATGGGTAGACCCTCATGTTGCAGCTCCACGCGCATCGCTTCGATGAATCCCTCGATCCCGTGTTTTGCTGCGGAGTAGGCACTTTGGTAGGGGAGACTTCGCAAGCCTTCCATTGAAGAAATGTGGATCAGCGCTCCCCGTCCCTCACGCTTGAGATGGGGTAGTGCCGCCATTGCACCGTATACCTGTCCCATGAGGCCAACATCAATGACTCGCTTAAATTCTTCCGGTGTGGTGTTGTCGAATGTGGCAAAGAGTCCAACGGCAGGGCAATGCACCCACGTATCGAGCCGGCCATAAACTTCAACCGTACGGTCTGCGATCGCCTTGACCTGCTCGAATACGGTGACATCGGCAACGATAGCGGTTGCCTCAGCGCCAAAGCCCTGAATCTCATCTACCAAAGACGCTAGCTTCGATTCACTGCGAGCCGAGACCACTAACTTTGCCCCTTGCTTAGCAAATTGAAGGGCTGCCTCACGTCCGATGCCGCTGGAAGCCCCAACGACGGCAACAACTTGCTGATTAATTGGCTTCAGTTGCATCGATGTTACTCCTTAAAGTTCTGATTACAAATTCTTTCGCTATGCCAAGTAGAGTCAATCTAGAAACGTTGAGTTTGCTAGACATCTAGAAAGTTTACTTCTCTTAATAATTACTTGACAGTAAACTTACCTACATCAGTCGCAAGGTTGACAGCGAGGAAGAGATGTCTAAGCAACAACTTGATTGAGAAACTTGCTCAGCTCGGCACTAAAAAGTTCTGGCCGCTCGACATGAGGTAAGTGACCGCAGTCGGGGAGCAAGGCGAGATGTCCTTGCTTTAACCGGCTCACTGCATCCTGTGCTTGCTCTTTTGGGAAAACCCGATCCTCCGTCCCCCAGATCACAAGCGTTGGCATCTGCAACTGCCCTAGCGAGTCGAGCAACACCTGGTACTGTCCAAATACATTCACCTGGGCACGCAGTGAGGACAGAGTAGCTTCCAGAAAACCACCCATCTGGGCCATCCGCTCTTGTTCCGCTATCCACACATCAGGAACCCGCAAAGGGTGAGCGAAAAACAGCGTTGCCCGTAACCAAGACCGCATCTTAGCGCCCGGAGGCGTTTTGCACCCAGTAATCGCCAGATCCCCATACACAGGGATTGCGAACTGAGTCAAAAGGGGGGTGACTGAGTAACCCAGTCCAGAACTGTCTACCAGCACCAAAGCTGCGACTTGTTCGGGACGCGACAGGGCAAAGCGTAGGGCAATCTGACCTCCGAGTGAATTGCCGGCTACCACTGCCCGCTCAATTCCCAGCGCCTCCATAAAATCAATCAGGAACTGCTTGAGAAACTCCAGGGAATACTCGCGGTTGGGTTTAGCACTGTCGCCGAAACCTGGAAAGTCCGGTGCGTAGACAGTGTGAGTTGTTCCCAGTTTGGGAAGCACCCAAGACCAATCCAAAGCGCTGGCGCTATCTCCATGTAGCAGCACTAACGGTAGACCCTCATTGCCGGCTTTAAAGTAGCGGGTGGTTAAACCATTTACATTAATTCGCCGTTCTTCAACTTCGATGTTCATAATTAGCTCCTATCATTATCTAAATGTAATTAGCGTGGGGATCGTCGCCGGCACTGGCTGAAATTTAACCCTCATGTGTAATGGGCACCGTTGACTCTCAGAACTTCGCCGGTTATGTAGCTACTAGCAACCGGCGAAAGTAAGAAAGCGACTGCCCAGGCAACTTCTTCCGGTTTACCGAAGCGACGAAAAGGAATCTCGGATACAATGCGCTCTTTGACTTTGTCTGGAACTGACTTGACCATATCAGTTTCAATGAATCCCGGTGAAACCGCGTTGATTCGTACCCCGTATCGCGCCGCCTCTCTCGCGAGGGACTTGGCGAAACCAATCACTGCTGCCTTAGATGCCGCGTAGTTGGTTTGACCAAGGTTTCCCCGCTCACCTGAAATCGAGGAGATACAAACAACAGAGCCTTCTGTGCGCTCGTACATCTTGGGGATCACGGGAGTGAGGGTGTTGTAAACTCCTTTCAAATTCGTGTCGATCACGGCATCCCAGTCTTCAGTTGTTAGTTTGGGAAAAAAGTTGTCGCTGGTAATTCCAGCATTCGCCACCACGCCATAAATTGGCCCTAGTTTCTCTTCAACTTGTTCTGCCACTGCTTCCATTGCTGCTTTGTCGGTGACATCGGCTTGAATTGCCAAAGCTCCCTGTTGAGCATCGCAATTACTGCGGTAGGTGTAGGCGACCTTGCTGCCTAATTCCTGCAACAAAGCAACAATGGCCGCTCCGATTCCGCGATTCCCGCCGGTTACTAAAATGACTTTATCTTCCAGTTTTAAAGAAGCCATGAGCTACACTCTTCCCTCTGTTCAGAATTAGAGATTTCTGAATTATCAAAAAAACAATCTGCCGGCATATTGAAATCTCCTTTTCACAATTGCTATTTAAAGCTTGAAATTAGCTAAGTCGCTCCAGCGCGATCGCAGTTCCGCCACCAGTTCCATGACAAACGGCTGCTATCCCTCGATGCCCATTTCGCTCCTGCAAGGCATTAAGCAGGGTGACGATAATTCGTGCCCCAGAAGCCCCGATGGGATGCCCTAGCGCGATCGCACCGCCATAGACATTCAGCTTTTCGTAAGGAATGCCCAGCACGCGATTAAATAAAACACTACTCAGCGCAAACGCTTCGTTATTCTCGAACAAGTCAAAATCGCTTACTTTCATTTTGAGCTTGTCTAAAAGCTTGTTGACTGCCAGGATAGGAACTTCGGGAAAACGCCAAGCTTCTCCACCGACCCAGGTTCCTCCAATCACCCGCGCTAGAGGTTTGAGGTTGTAACGTTCTACGGCGCTAGCGCTTGCTAAAACGAGAGCGGCTGCTCCGTCTGATATTTGACTGCTATTGCCGGCAGTGAACACTCCATTTTCTCGGAAAGCCGGTTTGAGTTTCGCAAGACTTTCTAAGGTAAGTTCGGGACGGATTCCCTCGTCTTTGTCTACGATTTGCAACCCTTTTTTCCCTTCAATCTCGATTGGAGCGATTTCTTTCTTCAGCCAGCCTTTTTCGGTTGCGATCGCTGCTCGTTGCTGTGAGTAGAGCGCAACGTTGTCCAAGTCAGTTCGCTTAACATCGTAAGCCTCTGCCAGCCGCTCAGCTTGCTCTCCCATCCCTTCAGCCGTGGTGGGATCGGTGAGACCATCGTAGAGCAAGATATCGGTGAGTTGCTCTGGAGAACCCAGCAAAAATTTGTAACCCCATCTCGCTCGATGTGATAGGAAAAAGCCGGTTTGGGACATCGATTCCATTCCCCCAGCAAGTACGAGTTCGGCTTCACCAGCGCGGATTGTTGTGGCAGCGTTCATCACACTCATCATTCCCGACGAGCAAACCATATCCACAGCATACCCGTTCACCGTCTCTGGAATTCCAGCCTTGAAAGCTGCCTGACGCGGTAAGGACTGCCCATGCCCCGCCCTGAGTACGTTGCCAAAGATGTACAAATCTAAAGCGTCCCTGGATAGTCCTGTTTTTTCCCAGGCTGCTCGCATGACATGGGCACCTAAGTCTACTGGAGAAAAGCCGGCAAGCACTCCTCCAAACCGACCGAGCGGCGTGCGTACTGTTGAGACAATATAAGCTTCTTGCATACTTCTTCACCGTTTTTTAGAGTGTTGTGTCTTCAAGCCCTACCAACTTAAAGCAAGAGGCTTGTGAAAGTGAATTTCATTGGGACTATCACAAAATATTCACCATTTATAAGAGCTTGCTCTGACTTTATCGTATTTATAATTTTCCTAAAATTTATTCAGTAATTTTTTAATAATCATTATGCATTTACAGAATATATCTCATAATCTTCTGTATTTCCAATAAAAATTTAGAAGGCGGCTTTTGCAAAAAATAGATGTTTAATTAAGATTCTTAATCTCATTGAAATTATCTCCTTAATTCACTAGAATGATTAATTACAAAGTTTGCCAAACAGTAGACAAGCCAATTTGTATCAAATAAGACAAGCAAAGGAGAAATGCAATGGTTTTGACAAGTAATTTCGACCAGTTCTTAAGACAGTTGAGCGAGATCCAGAGAGAAATTTTAAATAGCTGGTCATCTACCCTACCAAATATGCAAAGTTTCAACATGGAAAACTTTCGCGATACATTCGATAACACCTTAAAATTTCAGGAACAGGTGATGACGAGTTCTCTGGAGTTCCAGGCTTTGGTAGCTCGTCTGTCAATTGAAGCCCAGAAACAATTTTGGGAAAGCTACTTCAATATCCTACGGAAGCGATAACTAAAAAGAACTGGGTGGCTGCTAGAGTTGTCTTCAGTTTTCCTATATGCAGTTTGTAAAGTCATTATTAAATTTTTGGCTTTACAAACATTTTTCTGGTTTATTAAGAAAACCCTCTAATGTTTTTGAGAGATTTCTTAGGGTAAAACCCTGTTAAATGAAATATTTTTTTATTTAACTTTAATTTTCTTAACCTCAAAAAAAAGCAATTGTTTAAACTATAACTTGTCCGTTTTGCCGGCTCATCTACCTAAAGAAGGGAATTAATATTAATCGATTTGGCCGGCTCATCTACCTTGAGAAAGGACATAAGATTAAGCAGCTTTGTGACGTTGAATACAAAAAAAGATAATTTCTAGACTTCGACAACTTTGCTCTAATCCAAAGTGATAGAAACTGAACTGGAAGTTATGCTCTAGCAAGAAGTCACATAGTTTGGTAAATTGAGCAAGCGCTAACCTAAAATGATGCCAAGAGGGTCTTCTCACCTACTCCCTCTGCACCTAATCAAACATGAATTTTAGTCAAATGCTTGCTGAAAAAATAGATAAAATTACCAAAACCTGGGTTGAAGCAGTTCGTATCGATAGGCAGATTTCGAGTTCCAACAATTTACCTTACTCAGCTATACAAAATCATGTTCCCGACGTTCTCAGAGCGATGACAACCGTGCTTTCCCAATCCCAGGACAGCAATATTCAATCAATCGTGCAGAACAGCTTGGAACATGGCGTTCTGCGGGCTGCACAGGGTTTTGCTCCAACAGAAATTGCGCGGGAGTATCGTCTATTGCGCCAAGTAATTTTCTCGGCTTTAGAGACAGACTTACTAGACAGTACAGTTCGGGAAGTAATACGAGTTTATGATGTAATTAACGCCACAATAGACGAAGCGATTGCCCAGTGTTTTAAAAGTTATGTTGAGGAACGACTACGGGAACTTCAGCAGCTACAAAGTCAGGCAGAACTAACGAACCAAGAACTCACTCGTTTGGTAAAAGAAAATCAGGAGAATGTCTCTCAACTAGCGCATGAACTGAAAAACCCGCTCAATTCGATTATTGGCTACTCGGAACTGATTTTGCGCTCTTCACGAAGCACCCCTGAAGTTCAGGACAGCGTTCCCCATCTCGAACACATTGAGCGGGTGGTACGCAATGGTAGACAGTTACTGCGGCTGATTAACGATACATTAGAAATCTCCCGGTATGAAGCAGGGAAGATGAAACTGAACCCTGAACCAACAGATGTGCGGGCTTTAATCGACGATGTGTTTAAAATGTTGGAGCCTTTGGCTGCTGCGAAAGATCTACAGCTAGTCGTTAATTGCGAACAAGCTCCCGAAAAAGTGCTGACAGATCCTTTGCGATTGCAGCAAATTGTCACGAATCTTCTGAGCAATGCGATTCGCTATACACCATCGGGAACTGTTCAATTAACGTGCCAGATGCCATCTGATCACCAGTGGTCTATTGCAGTTCGTGACACTGGGGTGGGGATTGCACTAGAAGATCAGTCACGGATCTTTGACCCTTTCTTTCGAGCCGGCAATAGCGACACTCAAGTTCCCGATAGTACAGGCTTAGGGTTGGCAATTGTTTCACAGTTAGTCAAACTAATGCAAGGAGAAATAGAACTGGTTTCACAGGTTGGAGTTGGCTCTACCTTCACGGTCATCTTGCCGCTACAAGTCAAAATTTCTGCATCACAAAGTGCAATGCCATAATCAACTATTGAGGAGAATTTAGCATCGATTTCATCCGCAGCGAAGCTTTAATTCTTGCCATTAATTCCTCATACTCAATCGGTTTACGGATGAAATCATTAGCCCCTAAATCTAATCCGAGCGCTGCATTAGCATCTTCATACGCCGTGATTAGAAGAACAGGAATAAAGGGAAGCTTTTTATTTTCTCGAATGCGCCGAATTACTTCATAACCATCCATTCCTGGCATCATGGCATCCATCAATACTAAATCGGGTAGAGATGCTTCTATCTTAGCTAAGGCTAATTTGCCATTTGTAGCGGTATCAACCTCATAGCCTTCTTCCCTTAAAATCGCCTCTAGTAGAGACAAATTATCCTCTATATCATCCACAGCTAAAATGCGTACAGCTTGACGTTTATTTTGAAGCGGCACCATAAAATTAACCCTCTGTTTGAGTGAAAATGCGGATCAGAATTCTGTAATTTTGCCATCTCATACATAATAGTTGTTTGCTAGCTGACTAACCTCTTACCTTAGGGAAGTCTAAGGTTAAGCCTATCGAAACTAGTTAGAAGAAAAAGGAGATATTTTTAAGCCGGCTTGTATTAATAAATACACATATTTTTAATAGAGCGTTTTAAAACTACCTCCTGCGTAAGTGTACGCATTTAACAGGATTCTCCAAAATAGTAGGAAATTGAGCTGCAGCAAGCGCAGGGCGAACTCGTTGACGCACTACCTCGAAAACCCCCGCTTTTCTTGCTGCCTCGCCAACCCATACGTTATAGAGGATTGCGCCTTATGGAGCCAATACAACTGAGTGAGGAATTGCGTAAAGGAAAGAACCCCGACATGACGCGCCGGCGAGCAATTATCGGCTTGTCTATGCTCGGAGGTTCAATGGGACAACTCGTTACGCTCTACCAAACCGGCGTCGTCAGTCACCTACCCGATCCTCCAGGACAAAAGCTTTTCGATGCTGATCGCGTTGACGCTTCTAATTACGCTTACAGCCGGTTTAACTCACCAGATGGGCCAATCATGGTGGTTAACTACGCCCTCACGGCCTGGTTGGCTGCGGCGGGTGGTCTTGATCGCGCTAGGCGCAACCCCCTTCTCCCTATCGCAATGGGCGTTAAGCTCGTGCTAGATGGAGTTGTTTCTGCCGAGTTAGCGCGTGAAGAATGGAGCGAGAACAAAGCGTTTTGTGAGTATTGCCAAGTTGCGACGGTTGCCTCGTTGGCATCCATCGTCCTCGCAGCGCCCGAAGTTTTTACTGCTGTTCGCACCCTGTTCGGACGCCGCAACGAGAACAAGGAAGCAAGTATCAAACAATAACAAATACTGTTTTAGGTTCGCACTTTAAGCCAATCGGCGATCGTTGGAGGCAGGTCTCGCTGCACCTTACTACTCACGTACATCCCGATGTGGCCAACTGGGAAGGAGCGCACGGTGTAATCTTCACTACCAATATATTTTTCAAGAGCTAAGGAGGATGCTGAAGGAACTAGGTGATCCTGCTCGGCGTAGATATTCAAAATTGGTATGCGAATATTACCCAAATCGACTCGCTTCTTCCCGATTTCGACCTGACCTTTAATGAGTTTGTTTTGCTGGTAGAAATCTTTCATAAACTGCCGGTAGGCTTCCCCAGCTTGGTCAGGACTATCAAAAATCCACTTTTCCATCCGCAGAAAGTTGAGCAGCTTGTCTTCAGAGTCGATGGTTTCTAGAAGGTCTATATACTTCTGAATCCCTAACTGAAAAGGCTTCAGCAGTATAAACTCTAAGTTCAAGAAGTCACCCGGAATATTGCCCAGCGTATCCACCATAAGATCCACGTCTAGAGCTTGTGAACCCAGACTGCATCCACCCCAAACATTGAGAAGTCCCTCATTGATATGAAAATCAACTGGAGTCACCATAACAATCAGGTTTTTCACCTTGTCTGGGTAAAGGGAACTGTAGCAAAGACTGAAGGTTCCTCCCTGACAAATCCCCAACAAATTAATTGCCTCTAACTGGTGGCGAGCGCGGACTACGTCCACACAGTTATTGATATAACCATTGATGTAGTCGTCGAGGGTCAGCCAACGATCTGCTCGACTCGGATAACCCCAGTCGATGAGATAAATATCCAAGCCAAGGTTGAGTAGGTTCGCAACGAGAGATCGCCCTTCCTGTAAATCAACAATAGAGGGACGATTAAGTAAAGCGTAACTAATCAGGATGGGAATATTAAGCGAAGATTCCACCTTTGGCATAAAGCGGTAAAGCACCACCTTGTCCTCTCGGTAGACTTCTTCTTTGGGAGTCAACCCAACCTGAATGTCCTCCTCGCGCAGCCGGTTTAAAATCTCCATGCCTCTGCCCAGCTTTTGGGTTAGATCCCAATCGCTAACTTGGTATTTTGCAGTCATAGCGGATAGTCATTCAATCGCTGGTTTACTCTGATTATAGAAGTAGAAAAATACACTGAAGAGAATTACAAAGTTAAGACGAAGTAGTTTTTGATCATTCAACCTTTAGCCTGGGATTCTCCCAAAGCTTTGTTAAGGCTTTTAATTTCCTTACGCAACTCATAAATGTTGCGATGAATCTCGTCTACTTCGCTTCGAGTCGGCAAGTTATACATTTTCAAAAATACTTCCATGAGCTGTTGCTGCTGGAATTTATAGCTCATGGCTGCGTTTAAGAACTTCCCCTGGAGTGCAACAGCATCTTCTGAACCAAATTTCTGTGCAAATACTCGGTCAAATACGCGACTCCAGACTTGCAAAAGCTGCTGCCAGTTTTGAACGGTTTTACCCGTTTCCTCGGAAGATGCTAATTCCCGCATCAACTCCTCAAAGGCTTTCATCCAAACCTCAACCAGCTCCCCTTGATAATCAAAAGTTGCCTTAGTAAATTGTATCCAAGCATCAAAACCCTTTAGCAGTTTGTTGTTAAACTCACGGCTGTACCCGAAGTTTGGGCTTTGCAGAGCGCTGCCAAAGGTTTTTTCATAGATGCTCCAATAGAGTTCAGTTATTTCGAGAAATGCTGAGTGTTCGCCAACCATCGTTTTGCCGGCAATCTTTAATGATTCCTCTATTGATTCTGCCCAAAGCTGAGCTAATTTTTGCATTCCCTTCAGGTAAATTTGCCACAACTCGGCCTGATCTGGAGTCGTCTTTACATCTGAGCTATTCATGTTTATCTTTCTACCAAAATAGAAAATCTCGAATAATAGATTATTTCTTGGTTTAACCAATTATTATCCTTGAGCCTTAAAGGAGCCATCAGTCTGAGGGCTTGTTTGGCTTTGGATAGCTAAATTCGATTTAATTTATTGATTGTGACAATCATTTGTTTAAGCCGGCAATCGTTTCAAAGCCTTTTTTTTTAAATCTTTTGCCATTATATGTTGGTAACGGTAAATAACTCGTTAACCAACATAATAGGAGTAAACCTTTAAATTGAATCCCGACAGACAGTATCGGGCGAAAATGCCGGCAGGCAAACAGCAATGTATTCTGCTCCTTCTTCAGTCGGTGTGCTGTAACGCACCCACTCTCCTTTTTTCGTAATCACAGCCTGTCCTGCACGCACCTCCATTTTTCCGCCTTCAAACTCGACGCTAAGCGTGCCTTTAAGAACTATAGTAAATTCATCAAACTCCGGGCGTTGCCCCGGTTCAACCCACCCGCTCGGAGAACGCATGAGAGCGATGCTAAGTGCTTCGGTTTCAGTGTTAACCCGACCGATGTACTCGTCAATCAGTTTGGGTTTGTTACCGGCTGCTTCAATACGGACTGGTTGTTCAATGAGTTGTGGCATAAAAAAACAATGATCATTCTAACGAGGTAAAACCCGATAGTTTCATAAACTACCGGGTTTAAGCTTAACATGGAACCCAGAAAGCTTTTCTTGAATAAACTGAAATTTTGGGCTGTTAAAACTGATCTCAGCTTTTTTACTGTTCTAGCAAATGCTTGAAACTTTGCTTGAGCATTGTTAGTTAACGCTCAACAATAGCTTTCTCAGCCCTCAGTCCATCAAAATGCTTGGTCTTATTTCATAGAGGCTGCCATTTCTTCCTGAATTTTCTTTTTAGCGGCCTTGAATTCAGTTGCCATTTGCTCTTTTTGCGAGTCGTTGCAATTTTTATCGATTGCTGCGAACATCGTGCTTTCTTCCTGACGAATGTGATCGCCAACAGCCTCCATGAGCTGTTTTACTTTTGAGCGGAATTCGTCGGCTGAAGCGGTATCAATAGACTTGATTTCGTCTAGCATCCGCTTCATTTCTTTTTGCTCATCGAATAGCTCTTGAGTATTATCGTCGCCATAGAAGGAGCGAACTCTTGGATAGACGATTTCTTCTTCAGCTTGAGCGTGTGCTAACAAATCTTTGTAGAGTTGTGCGAAATACTCTTGGAGCTTTTGAGGATCTTTCGTCGCTCCAATTTCGGTGAAGATAGTATTCACCTTATTGTGATCCAGACGGATAAGGGTCTGGATATTCATATCCTCTTTGTCAGTATTTTGGGTCATGACGCTGCCGGCAACACCTGAAAATGCAGCGATCGCGTCTTGCACCCGCGCCCAGAGTCCTTGATCTGGATCTTTGCCGGTCATTTCGCGGACACCCACCAATTCAAGCATTCCTTTGAGTTGTTCTTGATGAGCGCGACCCTCAAAATTGACGGTATTTAAAGGCCCAATTGCGACTTCAATATCAGCCCCCACTACCTGCGCGGCTTTGTGGATAACGATTCCACTCATGGCTTGACCATGTTTGAGCAGTTCATGCTGAATCAGCCGCTGGTAGTAAGACAACCCCTCGCCGGCCATCATCTGCTCAAACTGCTGAAGAAATTTCTTGGTTGCATCATTCGACTCAGACTGGATGCCGTATTGAACGATTACAGTCTCTACAATGCCTAGGTTTTTTTGGTCATCCTCAAGCATATTTTGGAGACGTTCACGAATATCTTCGTAAGGGCAGTCCGCCAATAGTTTTTGATCGTTAGAGATCACAAATTTTTGAAATGCTAAGAGGTCTGCCAATCTTTCGCCAATTGCCAGCCGCTTTGTATCATCTATCGTTGTAGCCATGTTGAGTTCTCCTTCAAGAAAATAATCTGATTGATATTTAAATCTGTGCTGAGCTAAATTAGCTCAAAACGAGTGTCCCAAATATTTTTCATAGAACTCCAAGAGGCATTGTTCACACTTTACGTCGAGAATCGGCTCGAACAAAATTACCTTACTCATGGAAATTATGCTCGTCAACGATTCCGCTCTGAGGCGTGAGCGCCAACAAGTCAGAGTTTCATTGGGTTATTTTTCAAGCGGTAAAAAAAACTTGAATACTTTAATTTTGCAGCGGATTTAATTTTCGTCCACCCAACCAAAGTTAGATATTTCGACTACTCCTGTCAAGGAAAGTGAGTACACGAGTGATTTGGGGATCAAAGATGTGGCGTAGACTGATTTGCTTCTGGAAGTTCTAGGGGAAGAGATCGTTCGATTCCCGAAGAAAAACTCCTCATTCTACTCAACTCAGGTTCAATCGAAATTATCGCTCTACCGGCTGTCCTGCTGATGCTGCTGTGGCAAATTAAGTGCGAGCGCGAAGAGGGAGTCGGTGGTGTCGGTGCCGGCACTCTATTCAGGGCCGGCTCACGTCCGCCCACGATTAGTAGCAATGGCAACTACACCTAAAGTGAGAGCGATTATGATAATTTTTATAAAGTTCCTTAAAAAATTGTCCGAATCCTATGAGCTTGGAAATCCCGGCAGAAGTTAAAGTTTGGAGCCAATTTATCCACCCCATCGTGATGTGGGTGCTGTTCGCGGCTTCTCTTTACGCCCTGTATTTGGGTGTGCTAGTCCGGCGCACTCGCAACGCAGACGGTGAGAAAAAGAAAGAGCTAATTAAAGGTAAGTTCAATGTCAAGCACTACCAAGTCGGTTCGTTGCTCTTAGGGGCGATGGTTGTCACCACACTAATTGGCATGGGCGTGACTTATATCAATAACGGTAAGCTGTTTGTCGGGCCTCACTTACTGGCCGGTTTGGGCATGACAGGACTCATTGCCGTTGCTGCGTCCCTGTCGCCTTATATGCAAAAAGGACAAAATTGGGCGCGATACACCCACATCGTTCTGAATTTAGCGCTGCTGGGTTTGTTTGGGTGGCAGGCTGTAACCGGCATGGATATTGTTCAAAGGATTATCAGCAAAATGTAATGGGAATGGGGAATGGGGAATGGGGCATAGGGCATAGGGCATGGGGCATGGGGCATGGGGCATGGGGCATAGGAGAAGGGAGAGGGTGAATTCTGATCCAATGCGCTATTCCCGTACCTTTAGGTTGGCGCAGCCATTCCCTATGCCCTAGTGAATTCTGATCCAATGCGCCATTCCCCATGCCCATACCTTTAGGTTGGCGAAGCCTTGCCCCATGCCCAATGCCCTAATGACACTGTTCGCAAGTGGCCACATTCCGCTTCTGAGAAGATTGTTTCTTAAAGAATTCCAACGCCGGCTTGCCTAAAGACGCGTGAAAATCTTCCTGCACTTTATGGGTTAAGCAGCGGGACACTTGTTTAACGATTTGGGCTAACAACCGATCCCCATTATTTTGAATCGTGGACTGGGGCAACGCCCGGATAAACTTGGGCAAGCACACGCCAACGGCTAAGTCTAACTTCCACTCCACGCGAGTCATGGCAGTGCTGAGTTTGCCGGCTTGTCCTTGTGTGGCATCGGAAAGATCGGCGGGGACTTCTACGAACGTTTGGGCGGCTTGAAAGTCAACTTCATAGCCTGGAGGGGTATAATTCGGCACAGGGATCGTCTTGATCAGGTAAACGCCGTCTTGCTGCGGTAACAAGTCAAGACCCACTTTCGGCTCTACCTGATAGCCAAGCGCCCCAAATCGCCCGACTGTCAAAGCATAACCGCTCTCTCCAATGGGATCTGCTTTCATCGGATGAGCGCACCGGCGAAACCAATCTTGGTGGGCGTCAAAATAGTTGGCAACGGTTTGAGCGCCGGCATACATGACCATGCTGCCAACAAAGCGTGTACGAAACCAGATCGGTTCCGCCGCTTCCGCTGAAGTGGCTTCTGATTGCTCGCTAACTGCGATGGAGGCTGGAGCTAAAATGGCATCGGGAGCTTGAAACATTTGAGGTTGACTGGCTTGCGACTGCATGACACCCTATCCTTGAGATGACTGCGGTTTGCTTAGATTGAGAATGCTGTGAGGCGACAGTTGTTTCCTACTTTAGATTTCTGTGCCCGGAAGCGAAATCCGTAATTTTGCCCGAGTTTTGAGCGATTTCTAACCAACAGTAGAGGCTGTACTGAGAAATTCCTGTTTCAATCACCATAGATGGTTCTAGAAAGCTCTCTTGTGCTTGAATTACGGCCTGGTTTGTGATCTCTATCAATACATATATCTTTAAACAAGAGTATGGCCCCCCTATCCAGAGAAAGAAAAGGAGAGATTTTTACTTTAGCGTTCACCCGTTGCGATTAACCACTAACAACTAACAATTACTTATGAAAGCATTTGTAGCAGGAGCTACCGGCCAAACAGGTCGCCGGATCGTCAAAGAGCTAGTCAAACGCCAAATTCCCGTCCGGGCTTTGGTTCGGAATGTAGAGGCTGCTAGAGAAATTTTGCCGGCAGAGGTGGAATTCGTGACTGGGGATGTTCTGAACGCAGACAGCCTCAGCGCTGCGATTGGCGACAGTACGGTCGTGTTGTGTGCCACCGGCGCAAGTCCTGGTTTCGATCCCACCGGCCCTTACAAGGTGGACTTTGAAGGTACGAAAAATCTAGTGGATCTTGCTAAAACAAAGGGAATCCAGCATTTTGTTTTGGTGTCTTCCCTCTGTACCTCCCAGTTTTTCCATCCGCTGAATTTGTTTTGGCTAATTTTGGTGTGGAAAAAACGCGCGGAAGAGTATATCCAGAGTAGTGGGCTGACTTACACAATTGTGCGGCCTGGTGGTCTTCAGAATGAGGATAATGATTTGCCGGTGAAGATGTCTTCAGCGGATACCCAGTTTGATGGCAGAATTCCCCGGACAAAGGTGGCGCAGGTGTGTGTTGAAGCGTTGTTTCAACCGGCATCCCGTAATAAAATTGTAGAAATCGTTGCAGCAGCAGAGGCTCCTGAGAAATCCTTTGAGCAGCTATTTGCCAGCGTTGCTTGATTTGCGGAAACTGCCGGTCAGCCACTGGAGTTACCCTTTGTTGAGTAAGTGTGCGGGTGACGCACGAGGGTGAGTTTTGGAACTGACAAGTAACGTGACCAGACTCAAGCGTATTATTGCCGGCAGTGCCGCTGCTGCCGGTTTGGTTTTTTTGCTATCGCACTGGCCGGGGGATCGGTGGCCGCAATCGGGTTTTGACTATGTTGTTAAGCCCCAACCGCTGGCAATGCGCGGCGGCGATCCCTATGTGCGGGCGCTGATGCGAACGATCTCGGCCAGTGAGTCTAATGTTTCCAGACCTTATTCTGTTCTGTATGGCGGCGAGGATGCAGGTGATTTGAGCGATCATCCTGACCGCTGTGTGAGGATTGTCAATGGCCCGAATGTGAATAATTGCACCACGGCTGCCGGTCGCTATCAGATGCTGACAACGACGTGGCATGAAATGGCACAACGCTACCATCCTGATCCGTCGCAGTTTTTGTTTTGGCACTCCTACAGTTTTGAGCCAGAGTTTCAAGATGCGGTGGTTTACGCTTGGCTGAGTGACTTTGAGGCTTGGGGAACGGACATTCCCGAACTGCTGCGCCAAGGAAGATTACAAGAGGTGTTGAAATTGCTTTCTGGCACTTGGACGAGTTTGGGCTACGGAATCGAAGACAATTCGATGACCGGCTCTTTACCGGCAGTTTATCAAGAAATGTTGCAAGAGGAGCTGCGGACGGCAAGCTGAACGTTTGTTGAGATGCTGGCGAATGCCGGTGTCCCCCGCTGAATAAGGGGACAAAATTTTACTGCTTCCGTATAAATACTAACTTAATAATAAAGTCTATCTCTTCTAAAATCGGAATAAAAAGCCGACTCACAAAAGCGTACATCCATTCACACCTAAATAACCTTTGAATACACATTAAAAGTAATTAACCGAAAGATTAACAACTAGCAGGCAAATTATGCGAGATTGAAGTCACTATCACTTAACAATAGCCAAGAGATAGCAGTAAGCCGTGACATTCATTCTCTTGGATCTTGCCGGTTTCGCACAGCTCCAAAAGTGTGTCTGCTAGAACATAAAGCGCAATCGCCCGGTCAATGTATTCTTTCGCGCTGGCCATTCCCTCTTCAATAGTTTTGTAGGCTTGCCAATTTGTGCTGGTTTTGTGTCTCGCTGGTGGCAAGCACTTGATCGCCCATCCGCCTTCTAAAGGCATTGCTAAAATTAACCAGTTGTGATAGCAAACGTTCCAAGTTTTCATATTTTAATTCTCTCCTGGTGTTTTAAGTTTATACACTGCATCCTGTTTCATAGTATCGGGGGCTTTTGTTTAGCAGAAAGTGATTTATTCCTAGGAGGAAGGGTGATAATTGTATGGCGGGTGGGTGATAAGTGACTTTAAACCCATGTGATCCAGATCATTTTTTTTAAGGTGCCGGTGGCAATTGCACTTGATGCATGAAAAATATGAAGAAATGTAAAGCGAGGTTGTGAGCCGGCATTGGCACTTTCCGCGTTTGTGCACCCCTAAGAGAGCTTTCAGACAGGCTTCGCAGTATGGTTTTAAGGTTAACGAGAGTTGAAACTTTTCTTTTGAAAAAGCTATGGAATCCAGATTGAGCCAAAAATTAAAAGATTAGTTAAAAATCCACTAAACAATAAGCTGAAATTCAATAATAAGACCAGAGCCTCAAGCAGGCTCAAGCAGAGCGTGATCCCATCAGGTGAGCCTACTCTGACGGTTGCCTACCTTTGAGCTGTTTCATGGGTTTTATTATATAAATCGCCAATGCCACAAATTTTGGTTTCTAAGCTTATAATCTTGAGTCTAATGGGCGCTACTGCGGTTGTTGTGAGTTCTCAAACCAGCCACGCACAGCCGGCAACCCCTGAACCACCTGCTTTGCTTGATGAAGAGATTGTTTCGCCAGCGCAACCGGCAGCCTCTATTTCATTACAAAATTCACTCATTGCTTCTCAACCGGCATCTTTTGCAGAAGCAGTCAAAAAAGTCACTTCTTTTAAGCCGGTTATTTCTAACTCCCGCCTTTTGAAGCAGGAGTTGCCGCAAGTCTTTGCAACCAGTCGCGCTGAGTTATTGATGCCGGCACTCACTGCCCCACAAGTTGCTCAAACACCGGAGTTGTTGGCGCAAGATTTGACATTTTCAGATGTGCGGGATCACTGGGCACAAAGTTTTATCGAAATCCTTGCCGCTCAGGATATCATTCGCGGGTTTCCTGATGGTACATTTCGCCCTGAAGCGCCGGTGACGCGGGCGCAGTTTGCTGCACTGATCCGAACAGCTTTTGCTAGAAATTCGGTTCGTAGCCCGATTCAATTTACCGATGTGCCGGCGACTTATTGGGCTTATGATGCAATTCAGGAAGCCTACAGCATTGGATTTTTAGAAGGCTACCCCAATAATGTGTTTGCGCCGGATCAAAATATTCCTCGCGTTGAAGTATTAGTCTCGCTAGCAAATGGATTGAATCTAGCAAAAACGGGTGAGACAACAACAATTTTAACCGGCTCGTTTCAAGATGCTTCTAGTATTCCAAACTACGCCCAAAATAGTATCGCCGTTGCCACAGAAAATCAACTAATTGTCAATTACCCTAATGTGCAAAATCTCAACCCCAATCAAGTTGCCACACGGGCGGATGCAGCAGCTTTTATTTATCAAGCATTGGTAAGCAACGGCGCAGTTCCGCAACTGAGCGTTTCTGACAGGGCATCTCAGTATATTGTGGGTTACGAACCCCCACAAACGCCGCCTCCGCCCATCGCCTCTAGCAGTGGCGGTGAAGCGCCGAATTTAACACCACAGCCAATTGTACCGGGACGAGAACAATTTGTACCAGAAAGAATACCCCTTCGTCCAGTTCCCCAAACTTCGCAGCGACAGCGATTACTAGCATCTCCTGGGACAACTTCTGTTACCCCATCTGCTTATGGCAAATCTTGGAGAAGCGTTGGTGTTGGTGCCGGTTTTCAGGCGCGAACTCGGTTTACAGATGAATCTGATGGGGGAATTGCTGTTGGGTTCGGATTAGGGAACGCTCAAAAAGCGGTAGGTTTGGATGTTGGGGTTGCTATTTTTAATCTTTCAGATAGTTTTGGGGATCGCGGAGGCGTAAGTTTCAAATTGCACCGTGCCCTTCCCGATGATTTTGCGGTGGCAATTGGGTGGCAAAATGCGATTGTTTGGGGTTTGACGGATGCCGGCAGCAGTGTTTATGGTGTCGCTAGTAAAATGTTTCGTCTTCAAGATAGTACGGAAAAACCCTTTAGCCGGCTATATCTTTCTGCGGGTATCGGGAATGGGCAATTTCGCTCTGAGTTTGATATTAATGACAATAGCGATACAATCGGTGTGTTCGGCAGTGTTGCAGTGCGAGTGGCTCAGCCGGTGAATGCAATTGCTGAGTGGACGGGGCAGGATTTAACCCTAGGCGTTTCTTTTGTTCCGTTCCAGAACGTGCCTTTAGTCATTACGCCGGCAGTTACGGATGTTACGAACAATGCCGGTGATGGGGCGAGATTTATCCTCGGTATCGGTTATGGATTTTATTTTAAATAGGTTAAATTCTATGAAAAAATTCAAGTTTTTACGGAATTTTTGTTTAGCTTTGCTCTTTGTTTTAGTTGCTGCCGGTCCGGCTCTCACCCAAAGTGGAAACCAGTCCGATGGCTTTCCGAATCTCCCTGATACGACTAACGTCTTTCCTGATCCCCCAGAAACTCCTAATAGCGGTCCTAATCCTCCAGAAACTCCTAATAGCGGTCCTAATCCTCCAGGAGGTCCTAATAGCGGTCCTAATCCTCCAGGAGGTCCTAATAGCGGTCCCAATCCTCCAGGAGGTCCTAATAGCGGTCCTAATCCTCCAGGAGGTCCTAATAGCGGTCCCAATCCTCCAGGAGGTCCTAATAGCGGTCCCAATCCTCCAGGAGGTCCTAATAGCGGTCCCAATCCTCCAGGAGGTCCTAATACTCCCCCAAGATTTAACTCATCTACAGATCCCTCACAAAGAACTAATCCAACCGCTGAGTCTTCAGAAACGTCTGGCTCATCGGGTTCGTCTGGCTCATCTAGTTCGTCTAGCTCATCTAGCTCATCGTCAGTAACCGCAGGAAAAGAAGTTGACAGAGGCGGTTTTGAGGCGATCGTAGAAGGTGGACAGACGGATCAGGCAGTCCAGGCATTTGAAGAAGTACAAGCGGTAGATTTTGGCAACCAACTTGGCACAGGGCTTTATGGAAAAGCGCCGACAATTGATGAGATCGCAAAAGCACTGTGTAATATCCATCAAGCCACGGGTAAAAAGCCTGCCATCAATTATGTTTTTGCCGGCGAAAAAGGGTTGGATACTTTAACAATTTTTCCGCAATGCCTAACAGCGGCTACTGAACAAGTTAATGAACCATTTGCTCGGAAATTCACCCCCGAAGCAAAGCGACCTACTCTTGAAAAAGTTCTGCAAGAGTTCCGTTCTCAAGTTACCAATTCCAGAAATATCCGCAGCACCAGTTACTTAAAATCTGCTCAACAACTTTATCAGTGGATCATCGCTCCGATTGAGCCTGAATTACAAGCGAACAATATCGATATTATTGTATTTGCGATGGATGCTGGTTTGCGCTCAACGCCAATCGCAGCTTTGCACGATGGCAAACAGTTTCTCATTGAAAAATATGGAGTTGCTTTAATTCCTAGCTTTGGCCTAACGGACAGTCGTTATATCAACTTGAAGGACGCGCAGGTTTTAGCTATGGGGGCTTCAGAATTTACTGAGCAAAATCCTTTGCCGGCAGTGCCGGTGGAGTTATCTGAAATTGTTGGAGAGGGGGGAAAGTGGAGCGGTCAAAAGTTGCTTAATGAAGCGTTTACTCTCGAAAACTTTAAATTACTAAACAGGCAGCAACATTTCCAGATTATTCACCTCGCCACTCACGGAGAATTCCAACCGGGAAATGTCAGTAATTCTTATATCCAGTTTTGGAATGAGAAACTCCGGATGAATGAATTGCCACAAATCGCCCAAGAATTAGGTTGGAATGCCGCTTCCACAACGCCGGTGGAACTGCTGGTTTTGAGTGCTTGTCGAACTGCCTTGGGAGATGAACAGGCGGAATTGGGTTTTGCAGGATTAACCGTTCAAGCCGGCATCAAATCGGCTTTAGCAAGTCTTTGGTACGTCAGTGATGCCGGCACACTCGCCCTAATGAATGAGTTTTATAAACAGTTGAAACTAACAGCGAATAAGGCAGAGGCGCTTCGGCAAGCACAATTGGCTATGTTGAAAGGAACCGTTCAAGTTGAGGCAGGTCAGTTGCGGGGTTCAGACCAGCAAGTTCTTACTCTACCCAGCGGTGTGGCAACGAAAAGTGTGAATGTATCGCATCCCTATTTCTGGTCTGCGTTTACATTAATTGGTAATTGGAACTAACAGAAGGAAAAAGGGAAAAAATGATTCACTTTTTCCTTTTACCTTTTCTAGTTTTTTGTTCCCGAATCTTTTTTCTTTTCACGAGGCAAAAATCGGTCTAGCGCTGCTTTTAATTCCTCAATTTCATCATCAATATTTCCCTCTTTTGCGGCTCGTGCAATACATTCGGTTAAATGCTCATCTAAAATGATCCGGGCCACGCGATCAAGCGCCCCCCGAACTGCGGCAACCTGAACTAAGACATCTGGACAGGGTTTGCTTTCCTGCACCATTGTCTTAATGCCCCGGATATGTCCTTCAATGCGAGAAAGCCGGTTCACAAGGCGTCGCAGGGATTCTTCAGTGTGAACGTGATGGTGAGCGGTATGGCCATCCCCATGAGTGTGAGCGCTGTAGAGGTCGTCTTTCTCCTGAAGCCGGCCCAGTTCATCTTTGCCGGCTAAGGACAAGGTTTTATCAGTTAACGAGTTAGTTCCAATCATT